>DATACF010000056.1:0-1746 GCA_036259235.1 Longimicrobium sp.
GTCGGCCGAGGGGACGATCCTCCTCCCCCTGCGCCCGGCGCTGGAGCTCACGGGGACGCCCTTCGAGGCGGCGGACGACGGGGGCCGGGTGAGCGTGGCGCGCCCCCGCGGCGGCGGCCGGGCCACCCTCGACCTGGCGGCGCGGACGGTGGTCGGGGCGCGGACGTCGGCGGTGGCGGAGGGCGAGGCGGTGCGCGCCGGTGGCGACGTCTACCTCGCCACCGGGCGGCTGGCGGAGCTCCTGGAGGGGACGGTGACGGTGGACGCGGCGTCGCTGACCATCACGCTGACCCGCGACCCTCCCTTCCCCGCGCAGGAGCGGGTGGCCCGCGCCGCGGCGCGCGAGGCGCAGCTGGGGCGGCCGGGGGAAGGAGACGCGGCGGGGATCGACGTCCCCTTCACGCCACGGACGGGCGGCGGGGTCCTGGAGTGGGGCGTCTCGTCGCGCTTCCCCGACGCCTCGATCCCGTCGAGCCTCTACGCCCGCACGGGGCTGGGGGTGTGGGGCGGGATGCTCCGGGTGGGGGCGACGATGCTCAACGAGGGCGCCTCTCCCGCGGCGGAGCTGACGGCGGCGTACCACCGCGTCTTCCCCGGCTCGCGGATCGTCCGCCAGCTCCAGGTGGGCGACCTGGTCGCCGAGGGCCTCCGCGCCCGCTCCATCCGCGGGGTGTCGGTGACCAACGCCCCCTTCGTGCGCGACGCGGTCTTCGGGGAGGCGGCGTTCGCGCCGCGGCTCCCGGCGGGGTGGGAGTACGAGGTCTACCAGAACGGGCAGCTCCTGGGCTTCTCGAGCGCGGCCGGGACGCCGGTGGCGGTCCCGCTCCGGTACGGGAGCACGCCGGTGCAGGTGCGCCTCTACGGCCCTGCGGGGGAGCGGGTCACCAGCGACGTGGTCTACCTCGTCCCCTCGGTGCAGCTCCCGGCCGGGCGCTTCCAGTACGCCGCCGGGGTGGGGCTCTGCCCGGGCGAGGAGCGGTGCGAGAGCTTCTCGTACCTCGACCTCCGCCGGGGGGTGAGCGACCGGCTCACCGTCTTCGCGGGGGTGGAGGCCGAGACGGACAGCGCGGGGGCCGGGGCGCGGCCGTACGGCGGCGTCTCCTTCCTCCCCGCGGCGTCGTGGGCGGTGGACGTGCAGGCCATGCCCGGCGCCTTCGTCCGCGCCACCGCGCAGAACTTCGGGGCGGGGAGGGTGACGGGCGCCTTCGGGGGCGGCGTCACCTGGCCGGGCGACGGCGCGGGCGCGACGGTGATCGGCTCGGGCGGCTTCTCCGTCCTCCCCGACACCACCCCCCGCTGGCACGGCGAGGGGAGCCTCCGCCTCCGCTTCGCCCCGGGCGCCGGGCGGTCGCGCTCGCTCGACCTGAACGGGCGGGTGGAGGGGTCGCAGGCGCGGGGGATGGACCGGACGCGGCTGGCCGCCTCCACCTCCTTCCGGGGCCTCCTGGTGGAGGGCGCGTACGAGTCGTTCGCCGCGCTGGTCGACAGCGCGCCGGGGCGGACGCTGGTGCTGGGGCGGGTGACCGCCGCGCCGGGGCCGTGGGCGCCGCGGTGGCTCTACACGCCGCTCCTGACGGCCTCCGTGGGCTACGGGAACGAGGGCGTCGAGCAGTGGGAGGCCGGGCTGGCCCTCCACCCGCCGCGGACGGTGGTGACGGCGACGGTGCGGTGGGCGCGGGGCGCGGAGGCGCCCGCGCTCCTGCTGGGGAGCACGGTCCGGCTGGGGGTGGGGCGGGCGCAGGCCCG
>DATACF010000057.1:0-3247 GCA_036259235.1 Longimicrobium sp.
CCGGCGCGGGGCGGGCGCAGAGGAGGAGGAGCGCGGGCTCCGGGCGGGGACGGTCGCGAGGGGCCAGGGGACGCGGGGCTGGGGCGGCGGTCACGGGCGGCCGCCCTCCGCGCGGGCGTACCGGTCGGAGAGCTCCGCCACGCGGGTGAGCGCGGCCTCCCAGGTGGCGAAGCGCGCGGGGAAGGCGGCGTGCAGCTCGCGGGCAATCTCGCCCAGCGAGGCCCGTCCGTCCATCCACGAGAGCGCCATCCGGTCGATCAGCCCCTCCTCGTCGAGCGCCGGGCGGAAGTCGTGCGCCCGCCGCGCCAGCCTCGTCGGCGAAAGCGGCGCGGCGTGGAAGGTCGACTGGCGGAAACCGGCCGCGCCCTCCCCCTCGATCCGCGACTCCCAGAGCCAGACGTAGTCGTCGCCCACCATCCGCGCCTCCAGCGCCACGGAGACGCGGTCGCCCCCCTTCAGGGAGACGGGGCGCGGCCAGGGGAAGAAGGCGGTGCCGTAGACCGTCGGCGGCGCGCCGGGGGCGGTGGTGTAGCCGATCCCGCCGCCCAGGTCGGCGTCGAACCACACCGCGAAGCCGTGCGCCACCCCGTCGCGCGCGGCCGTCCAGGCGAGCGCCCCGCGCGCGTCCGCCTCCTCGCGCGTGGCGTAGTCGAGCGTCGTCCACACCTCGGGCGGGGCGAGGAGCTGCTCCGCCTCGAAGCGCTCCCGCGTCCACGCGTTGACGACCCTCCGCCGCGCCGCACCCGCCTCCAGCCCGAAGTGGTCCTCCTCCCACGGCGCCACGATCCGGCGATACGCCTCCGCCGCCTCGACGGGCGCGGCGCGGAGGGTGTCGGCGCGGGGGACGAGGACGCCGCCGGGGGCCAGGAGGCGCCGCCGCGCGTCGGCCAGCGTGGCGATCGCCTGGCCGAAGAGGGGGAGCGCGCCCCGGAGGTCGGCGACGACGACGTCCGCGCGCTCGGGGAGCTCGACGCGGGTGGAGACGTCCTGGAGGAAGGTGATCCGGTCTTCCATCCCGTTGGCGCGGGCCAGCTCGCGCGCCACCTGGAGGGCGTCGCCCGGCTCCACCGCGTAGACGCGGCGGGCGCCGAAGCGGCAGGCCAGGAGGGCGAAGAGCCCGGTCCCGCACCCCAGGTCGAGGACGACGCACCCCGGCCGCACCGCCGCCTCCAGCGCGCGGGCGTAGGCTTCCGTCCGCGCCCGGTCGGCCGCCATCCGCCCGTAGGCGGCGACATCGTACCCCTCAGCCATGCGCCGCTCCCGCGCCCCGGTGCGAGGCGGCGTCGGCCTCGATCATCGCGCACAGCGCCTCCAGCCGCGCCGGGTCGGCGTGCGCGGTGGCGACGGAGACGGGGACGGAGGCCGCCACCCGCCCCAGGAGCGCCAGGTCGCGCCCGCGGGCGGCGGCGTCGGGGAGCCATCCCATGTAGACGTTGGCCACCAGGTCCAGCACGGCCGCCCCGGGCGGCACCCGCTCCAGCCGCGGCGCGCCGGGTCCGTCCTCGCGCCCGCCCAGGACGTAGACGCCGGCCAGGGGGAGGGGAAGGGCGTGGAAGGCGCCCTCGGCGGCGAGGTCGAGGAAGCGCTTGTCCCAGGTGGGGGTGAGCGGCGGGAGGTCGGCCCCCTCGCCGCGCAGCGCCCGGACGGCGTCGGGCCAGAGGCGGAGGTGCGGGTAGGCGGGGCGCGCGAGAATGCCCTCCCCGGAGTCGAGCAGGGGGACGACGTCGTCGGAGAGGACCGGGCGCCCCCGCGCGGCGAAGGCGGCGGCGGTGGTCGACTTCCCCGCGCCCGCCGGGCCGCAGAGGGCGATCGCCGCGCCGCCGAGGGCGACGGCGCTGGCGTGGAGGGCGGTGACGCCGCGGAGGCGGAGGACGAAGCCGCAGGCGGGGCCCAGGAGGTAGGTGGCCGCGTCCTCCAGCGTCAGCGAAGGCGGCCAGGTGCAGGCCACGCGGCCCCCGGCGGCGTCCACGCGCACCTCCACCCCGTCGGCGTACGCCAGCCGGTACGCCGTGCCGTCCGCCGCGCGCCAGGCGCGGAGCGTGGGGTCCTCGCCCGGCGCCGGGGCGCGGTCGGCGAGGAGCCAGGGGCGTTCGGGAGACGAAGGGCCGAAGACGCCGGCGGGGACGCTCCCCAGCCAGATCCGCAGGTCGGGCGCGCCCTCCCACGGCTCCGGGGCCAGGCCGGGGAGCGGTCGGTCGGTCTCGGCGCGGAGGCCGTAGAGGAGGTAGCGCAAGCGGAAGCCGAAGGGGGACGCGGGCCGGCCGGGGCCGCCGTTCAGGTGCGGGTCCGCCCGCCCTGGGCCGGGTCGTTCTTGTTCCGGGTGGTGCTGGCGAGGGTCACGTCCAGCAAAGTCCCGTGCACCACGAGGCGGGGGCGGCGGTACGGGCGCCGCTCGTCCTGGGGCTCGTCGTTCCGCTGCATCCGCGCCGCGCGTCGGTTCGCCGGGAAAAAGCCGTGGGGTGGGGGCGAAAACATAAGGCGGCGGGCGGCGGAGGGACAGACGGCGCGCCGAAGCGGCCTCAGGTCCGCGTCTGCGACGAGTTGCCGGGGTCGTTCATGTTGTTGGTGAGGCTGGTGAGCGTCACCTCGCGCAAGTCCCCGTAGACGCGCAGGGCGGGGCGCGCGTAGGGCCGCTTGGGGGCGGGGCCGGTGGTGCGGTCCATGGTGTCTCCCGGATGAAGGGTCATTGCGTCGGTTCGGCCGATTCAGCGGTACCCGTGCGTCTCCAGCCAGAGCGAGAGGGCCAGCGGGCGGACGTCCTCCCAGAGCGGCGCCTCGCCGGCCGCGGCGCGCCCCCCCACGGTTCGCGGCACCTTCTCGGGGTCCACGAAGCGCTCCACGGCCGTTCCCAGCGTGCGCCCGCCCAGCCACCGCGCGCCACGGTCCCGGAGGCGCGCCTCCAGCGGGTCGCCGGAGAGGGGGGTCTTGGGGCGGCGGAGGAAGGCGGCGGGGAGACGGCCGCGCATCCCTATGCGCACCAATCCTTTGTCATTATACCACTGCGCAGGGGGGACGGACAACAGGAAGCGCGCCACGCGCGGGTCGAAGTACGGGTGCCGCACCTCGACCGGGATCCCCGTCGCCCCGGGGTCGTACCCCGCGAAGAGGGCGGGCCAGAGCGCCGCGGAGAGCTGCTCCATCGCCTCGGCGGGCTCGAGTACCGCTGGGACAAGCACCTGCGCGGCACGGACGGCGAGCGCCGGCTCGTCAAGGACGCGATGGGCCAGGCGATCGAGATGCGCGACAC
>DATACF010000058.1:0-1956 GCA_036259235.1 Longimicrobium sp.
GCGGCGCCCCCGAGGGGCGCCGCGCCGCTTTCCATGGTTTCCGGAGACGCGGGAATCGGCCTCCCGCTCCCCTTCCGGCATCATTTTGTCGCGTCCGGCGACCGGCGGTGACGCTCCCGCGGCGGCCGGGGTTCCTTCCCACGGAGCCACCCCCCGCCCCGCTCCCCTGGGCGCGGGGGCCGTCCACGGCTCCGGCTTCCTCCACGGCCCCACCGGAGAAGCGCACCACCCCCCAGCCATCCCAGGAGGGAAACGGCATGCAACCCAAGGCCCCGCTCGTACGCGCCGCCGGCACCGCGCTCGCCCTCGCGCTCGCCGCCGCCGCGTGCTCCGACGACCCCACCGCGGCCCGCCCCGACGCGCTGTCGGCGCTCACGCAGGCGTCGCTCTCCGGGAGCGCCCCGCGGTCCATCCCCTTCGTCTCCAACGCCGTCAAGTACCGCGACACGGGGAAGAGGGCGGCGCGCGGCCGCGCCGGCTCGGCGCAGATCACCGCGCTGGCCCTCCTGGGGAAGGACGGCGTCACCGAGCTCGGCGTCACCGCCGCCTCCGCCGACACCTCGCGCCCGGGGACGCCGCAGATCCGGAAGGTGCAGCTCAAGGCGCTCGACCACGACAGCGCGCAGGTCGGCACCCGCAACTTCAACGGCCTCCCCGGCGCCGCCTTCTTCGGCACCACCCTCGGCGGGCTGGCCCGCGGGAGCCGTCTCGAGGTGCAGGCGAACGTCGAGGGGATCGACGCCAACCGCACCGACGTCGTCACCGCCACCGAGACGGTCAAGCTCCGCCCCGACCTCGCCGTCGACGTCTCCACCCTCCGCCGCGCCTCCACCGGCGTCCGGATCGGGATCCTGGGCGTCGTGGCCGAGCGGAACGGCGACGTCGGCGCCCGCGCCAACTGCCTCCTCTACGTCGATGGGACGCTCGCCGACCAGGCCATCGGGATCTGGGTCGACGCGGGCGACGCGGTGACCTGCGCCTTCTCGCACACCTTCAACACCCCCGGCGTCCACACCGTCGAGGTCCGCGCCGACAGCGTCCACCCCGGCGACTACGACCGCTCCAACAACGCCGACACCGCCACCATCGACGTCGTCGCCCGGCCCCAGAGCTTCGTCTACGACGCCATGGCGCAGGAGGCGTTCGACTCGCTCCACAGCGTCAACACGCAGGCGTGGCGCGATTCGACGGGGAGCTTCGGCGAGAGCACCTTCCTCTTCTCGCAGACCGGCCGGAGCCAGACGGCGATGATCTCGGGGCGCAGCCCGGTGGCGATGACCGGCCCCTTCCGCGTCGACGTCTTCCAGCGCGGCGACTCCGTCATCCACGCCGCCCAGTACTTCGGTGTCCCGCACGACACCGTCCCGGGCGACACGGTCCCCAACGACACGATCCCGAACGACACCATCCCCAGCGACACCATCCCGAGCGACACGATCCCGGGCGATACCACCCGCTTCGCGACGGCCGCGTGGAGCGCCGACCCGTACTGCATGGCGCAGTTCGACGGCGGGGTGTTCTTCTTCGCCTGCACCTCGCGGAACGAGAGCTACACCGAGTTCCGCTACACCCGCTCGGCGGGGTCGGTGACGTACCACTCGTACCAGCACGTCCGGGAGTTCGACGCCACCACGGGGGTGGAGAACGTCTACACCTCCAACACCTCGGGGAGCTTCGGGCACGGCGTCCTGGGGCAGATGGGGAACCGCTACACCTTCTACGTCCGCTTCACCGACGGCGTCTCGAACCTCCTGGCGAACACCACCTTCGACCTCGTCCCGCGCCTCGAGGACTACTCGTCGCCCGAGACGTGCTGGGAGTCGGAGGGGTGGGGCAACTGGACCCGCAGCTGCTCGCAGACCACCTTCCTCCGCTACATCCGCGAGGGGCGCGACCCCTGACGCGGGGCTGAAGCAGCAGAATGGGAAACGAGGGAGGCCCGCCGCGCGGCGGGCC
>DATACF010000059.1:0-1593 GCA_036259235.1 Longimicrobium sp.
CGAACTACCTGACCTCGCAGGGGGTGTCGCCCAGCCGTGTCCGCACCGCGGGCCGCGGCGAGACCGAGCCGATCGCCTCCAACGCGAGCGACGCGGGGCGGGCGCAGAACCGCCGCGTCGAAGTGGCGATCTTCGCCAGCGAGCAGTACCGGGAGCAGATCCTGCGCGAGAGCCGCCAGCCGTAAGCGGTTCTCCAGGTACAGATTGCGTTGATTCCGCCCCCGGTGCCATCGTGGCGCCGGGGGCGGTTTCTCTGCTGGGATCTGGCGTTGGCGGGCCGCTCCGGAGCCCGCACGGTACTGCTGTGCGGTCTCCTGCGCGGGCTCCGGGAGCCAGGCCAAACTGCGGCCTGTCTCCCTCCGCCGGGGTGAGCCTCGCCAAACTGCCGGCGAGTCTCCCCCCGGACAGATTTTTGGGGGATACTGCGGAACTTCGAACGGCAACGGCAAAACCCCCTCTCCCAGAATTGGGAGAGGGGGGCGAGCCTAAGCGAGCCGGGTGAGGGTGCTCTGGGTGCCGCCCTCGCACTCCGCCGCCCGCCCCGTGCTGTGAGATGCCCCTCCCCCGGAACGGGGGAGGGTGGCGGCTCTCAGGCCGCCGGGTGGGGGCCTACAGCAGCTCCAGCAGGAGGCGGGCGGCGAGCTTCGCCGTCCGGCCGTCCACGTCGTAGGGCGGCGAGGTCTCCATGATGTCGGCGCCGACCAGGCGGGGGTCGGAGGCGACGGTCCTGACCAGGGCGATCATCTCGCGCGAGGAGAGGCCGCCGATGCCGGCCGCGCTGACGCCGGGGGCGAAGGCGGCGTCTGCGGCGTCCATGTCCACGCTCAGGTAGAGGGCGTCGGCGCCGGCGGTCGCGGTGTGGAGGGCGGCCTCGGCGGCGCGGGCGGCGCCGTGCGCCTCCACCTCGTCCACGGTGGTGAGGCGGATCCCCCGCTCCCCGGCCCAGTCCAGGTAGTGGCGGGAGTTGGCGAAGGGGCGGATGCCGATCATCGCCACGCGGGCGCCGGTGAGGATCGGCGTCTCCAGGGCGCGGCGGAAGGGGGTGCCGCTGCTCAGCGACGCCTCGTCGTCGTACTCGCGCACGTCCAGGTGCGCGTCGATGGTGACGAGCGCGAGGGTGGCGTCCGGGCGGGCGGCGGCCAGGCCGCGCAGCAGCGAGCCGGTGCAGCCGTGGTCGCCGCCCAGGAAGACGGGGCGCGCGCCGGGTGTTCGCCGCGGGGGCCCGCCCCGTCTTCCTGGGGGGGGACCACGGGATCACCGGCTCGCTGGTGCGCGGGCTGGCCGCCGCCCGCCCGGAGGCGCGCCTGGCGCTGGTGACCATCGTCGCGCACCTGGACGTGCGGGAATACGACGACGAGCGCTCCCTCTCCAGCGGCACGCCCTTCCGCCGCGCCCTGGAGACGGAGATCCTCGACGGCGGCCGGGTGGCGATGATCGGGATCCGCCCCTTCGCCAACTCGCGGCACTACCTGGAGTGGGCGGAGGCGCAGGGGATCCGCCTCACCACCGTGGACGAGGTGGAGGCGCACGGCGCCGCCCGCGCCGCCGAGGCCGCCCTCCACACCGCGACCGCCGGCGCCGACGCCCTCTACC
>DATACF010000060.1:0-1923 GCA_036259235.1 Longimicrobium sp.
GGGGGCGGGGCGGGGGGGGACGGTGGAGGTGGCGGTCGACGCCGTGGAGTCCGAGATTCTCTCCCGCGCGCTCGACTTCACCCGCGCGGTCCGCATCCGCGTCTCCGACACGGGGCCGGGGGTGCCGCACGACGCGGCCGAGCACGTCTTCGACCCCTTCTTCACCCTCCGCCCGGGGGGGACGGGGCTGGGGCTGGCGCTGGTGCAGCGCGCCGCCGAGGCGCACGGGGGCGCCGTCTTCGTCGAGGAGCCGCGCGGGGCGGGGTGGGGGGCCACCTTCGCCCTCTACCTCCCCGCGCTGGAGCCCGCCGGGGCGGCGGCGCCCGCGCCGGGCGCGCCGGGCGCGCGGGAGACGGCGGGAACGGCTGAACGGAAGAGCGAGGAAGGCTGAACGGTGAGCGAGCCGAAGATCCTGGTCATCGACGACGAGACGGCGATCCTGGACACCCTGCGCATCCTGCTGAAGCGCGAGGGGTTCCAGGTGGAGACCGCGGTGGGGGGGCAGCAGGGGATCGACCGGATCGCCGACACCCGCCCCGACGTGGTGCTGAGCGACGTGCGGATGCCGAGCGTGGGGGGGCTGGAGGTGCTCCTGGCGGCGAAGGAGCTCGACCCCTCCCTCCCGGTGATCCTGATGACCGCCCAGGCGTCGCTCCAGACGGCGATCCGGGCGGTCAACGAGGGGGCCTTCTACTACATCCAGAAGCCCTTCGCCAACGACGAGCTGGTGGCCATCTGCCGGCGGGCGGCCGAGAGCCGCCAGCTGAAGAAGGAGAACCAGGCGCTCAAGACCGAGATCCGCCGCCGCGACCGGGGCGACGCCACGCGGCCGATCGGGCGGGCGCGGAAGTTCACCGACGTGCTGAAGATGGCCGAGACGGTGGGGCCCAGCGACTCGACGGTCCTCATCTCCGGCGAGTCCGGGACGGGGAAGGAGGTGCTGGCGCGCTTCATCCACGAGCTCTCGGGGCGGAGCGAGGGGCCGTACGTCTCCATCAACTGCGGGGCGCTCCCCGAGAACCTCCTGGAGAGCGAGCTCTTCGGGCACGTGCGGGGGTCGTTCACCGGGGCGGTGCGCGACAAGCAGGGGCTCTTCGTCGCCGCCAAGGGGGGGACGTTCTTCCTCGACGAGGTGGGCGAGATGTCGCCGGCCACGCAGGTGAAGCTGCTGCGCGTGCTCCAGGAGCGCGAGGTGATCCCGGTGGGCGCCACCGAGGCGGTGCCGGTGGACGTGCGGATCATCGCGGCGACCAACCGCGACCTGGAGGAGGAGATCCGGCGGGGCGGGTTCCGCAGCGACCTCTTCTACCGGCTCAACGTCATCACGCTGCACCTCCCGCCGCTGCGCGACCGGGCGGACGACATCCCCTTGCTCTCCGAGTACTTCCTGGAGCGCTTCGGGGCGTCGCGGGGGCGGACGCTCCGGCTGGCGCCCGAGACGGTGGAGGCGCTCCAGGGGTACGACTGGCCGGGGAACGTCCGCGAGCTCGAGAACGCGCTGGAGCGGGCGGCGGTCCTGACGCCGGAGGGCGAGATCCCCGTCTCGGCCCTCCCCGCGCGGATCACCGAGCGGGCGCCGCAGCCCCTGGTGGCGGCCAGCCTTCCGCCGAACCCCACGCTCGAGATCATCGAGCGGGCGTACATCCACTGGGTGCTGCAGTCGGAGAGCGGGAACAAGACGCGGGCGGCCGAGGTGCTCGGCATCGACCCGTCGACGCTCTACCGGAAGCTGCTGCGCTACGGGATGGAGCAGGAGGGCGGAGACGGCGATCTCCCCGCTCTCCGAGAGCACGGCCGCACGCTCCAGGGCGTTCTCCAGCTCGCGGACGTTCCCGGGCCAGTCGTACGCCTGCAGCGCGGCGGCAGTCTCGGGGGCGAGGCGCGGGGCCTCGCGGCCGCGCTGGGAGGCGAACCGGTGCAGGA
>DATACF010000061.1:0-12171 GCA_036259235.1 Longimicrobium sp.
CCCCCGCGGCAGCATGCCGCGGGGGCCCAATCGCGTCCGCGACCCCCGGGAGCGGGCCGTGTCTCTTGCGCGCGCCCGGATCTGCGAGCTTCTTGGTCGGAGCCGGGGCGCCCGCGGTCGGGAACCCGCCGACTTCATCCAGCCGGCCAGCATGACCACCCTCTTCATTTCCCACAGTCCCCACGACGACGACTTCGTGCGCGAGCTCCGCGCGCAGCTCGAGCTTCACGGGCTGCCGGGGTGGATCGCCTCGCGCGGGGTGCGGGGCGGAGACCCGCTCTGGCCGGAGGTCCAGGAGGCGATCGAGGGCGCGTCGGGCTGCCTCGTCGTGGTCAGCCCGGCGTCGCTGCAGTCCAGCGGGGTCGGCAGGGAGCTGCGCCACGCGCTGAAGGTGCGGGAGGCGCGCGGGAGGGAGCGGTACCCGGTGGTCCCGCTCGCGCTGGACGGGACCCGGCTCGGCGTGCTGGAGGAGTTCTTCGGCGAGGCGCCCGCGTACGTCCCGGTGAGCGGCGCGGCGGGCGGGGTCGAGGCGGCCGTGCACGCCGTCCTCGTGGCGCTGGGCAGGCGTCTCCCCGACGACGTCGCCGCCGCCCCCCAGCCCGGGCCCGAGCCGCTGGAAGAGCTCATCCTCGAGCTCACCGACCTGAAGCTCCACGAGCGGGAGGGCGTGCGCCGCGCGTCGGCCCGCGCGCGGCTCGTCCACCAGCCGGCCACGCCGGGCCGGCCCGAAGTCGTCAGCGCGCGGACCTGGCGCCTGACCGCCCCGCTGGGGCCCATCGAGGCGGGAGAGCTGCGCTGGTACCTGGAGAAGTACGCCACCTGGCCCGGCGACTACTTCCGCGACCGCGCGCGCAAGGTGGAGGAGAGCCTGGTCGCGTGGGGGCGGCTCCTGCACGACGCGGCCATGCCGGCCGAGCACACGGCCAACGTCCTGCAGGCATGGGCGCGGATCGGCGACGACGCGGACCGCCGCTTCTCGGTCCACGTCGATGCCGAGGTCGAAGCCGGCGCCCCCGAGGCCGATGCGGCCGCGGCCCGGGAGGCCGCCACCGCGCTCCTCGCCCTCCCCTGGGAGCTGCTCCACGACGGACGCGGATTCCTGTTCCAGGGCGCGAAGCCCACGCGCGTCCGCCGCCGCCTGCCGAACGAGAGCGTCCTCGACGTCCCCGTCGTCGACCCGCCCATCCGCATCCTCCTCGTCACCGCGCGGCCGGAGGACGACACCTGCGGCTACATCGACCACCGCGCGAGCGCGCTCCCGCTGGTGGAGGCCATGGAGGCGCTGCCGGGCCTCGTGCGGATCCACGTCCTCAGCCCGCCCACGCTCCCCGCGCTGCGGGAAGAGCTCGACCGCGCCCGCCACGCGCGCGAGCCGTACCACGTCGTCCACTTCGACGGCCACGGGGTCTACGACCGGCGGGCCGGGCTCGGCGGCCTGTGCTTCGAGGCGCCGGAAGACGCGGGGAAGCTGGAGGAGCGCCGCCACGCGAAGGTCTTCACCGACACGCTCGGCCCCCTGCTGCGCGACCACCGCGTGCCGCTCGTCTTCCTCGAGGCGTGCCACACGGCGCAGGCCGGGCAGGCGTCCGAGTCCGTCGCCGCCGCGCTGCTGGGGGCGGGCGTGGCGTCGGTGGTGGCCATGACCCACAGCGTGCTCGTGGAGACCGCCCGCCGCTTCGTGGAGGCGTTCTACGACGCGCTCGCCCGCGGCGGCCGCGTGGGCGACGCCATGCTCGAGGGGCAGCGCCGGCTGAAGGACGACCCGTCGCGGGGCCGGGTCTTCGGGGCGGGCGAGCTGCGGCTGGAGGACTGGTTCGTCCCCGTGCTCTTCCAGGAGCGCGACGATCCCCGGCTCTTCCGCACCACGCCGTCGCGGCAGACGCGGGAAGACTTCCTCACGCGCCTCCGGGCCCGCCTCGGCGCGCTGCCGCCGGAGCCGGAGACGGGCTTCGTCGGGCGCAGCCGCGAGCTCCTCGGGCTGCAGCGGCTCCTTCGCCCCGGGCGCTGGGCCGTCGTGCGCGGCCAGGGCGGCGAGGGGAAGACCGCGCTCGCCGCCGAGCTCGCCCGCTGGATGGTGCGCTCGTACCAGGTCGAGCGGGCCGCGTTCGTCTCCGTCGAGACGCACGGCCACGCCGCCGCCGTGCTCGACGCCCTCGGGCGCCAGCTGGTGCCGGGGTACTCGGTGGCGATGTTCGAGGGCCCGGAAGAGGCCCTCCTCCCCGTCGAGCGCGCCCTCCGCGAGCGGCCGACGCTGCTGGTGGTCGACAACATGGAGAGCGTCCTCCTCCCGCCCTTCGTGGCGGCGGAGACGCCGGACGCCTTCGCCGAGGACGCGCGGCGCGAGCTGGACGCCATCCTGGCGCTCTGCGCGCGGCTGGGCGCGGCGGGAGAGACGCGCCTCCTCTTCACCAGCCGCGAGGCGCTGCCGGCGCCCTTCGACGCCGCGCGGCACCGGCTCGAGCTGCACCGGCTGGGCCGCGAGGACGCCGTGAAGCTGGTGGAGCGGACGCTGAACGCCGGGGGCGCGGGCGCGTCCGCCGACGCCGCGCGGGAGGCGATCGAGGCGCTGGTGGAGGCCGTGGCCGGCCACGCGCGGACGCTGGCGCTGCTGGCGCCGGCGCTCCGCGAGCGCGGCGTGGAGGCCACCCGCGCCGCGCTGGTGGAGCTGATGGAGGAGATGGAGCGCGCGTTCCCCGGCAGCCGGGAGAAGTCCGTCTTCGCCAGCGTCGAGCTCTCGCTCCGCCGCCTCTCGCCCGAGAACCGGGAGCGGGCGCGCGTGCTCGCGGCCTTCCACGGCGGCGCCGGCCTGGACGTGCTCCGCGCGATGACGGGGTGGGAGGCGGCGGAGGTGGCCGCGCTCGCCGCCGGGCTGGCCGAGAGCGGGCTGGCGACGCCCCACCGCTACGGCCACCTCACCCTCAACCCCGCGCTCTGCCCCTACCTGCGCGGGCGGACGGACCCCGCCGAGCGCGAGGCGCTGGGCGGGCGCTGGAGCGGGGCGATGCGGGAATACGCCGGCTTCCTGGTGCGGCAACGGTCCCGGAACGCCGAGCTCGCGGCGACGCTCACGGTGCTGGAGCTGCCGAACCTCCTCGCGATGCTCGACGCGGTGCGGCGCGCGGGAGACGCCGAGGCGACGATCGGGGTGGCCACCTCGCTTCACAGCCTGCTGGAGGGGCTCGGCAGGCCCGGCCTGCTCGAACACGTGGCGCAGGTACGCGATTCGGCCGAGGCGGCGCTGGGCGCGGCGTGGAGCCACGCGCGCTTCGAGGCGCAGCGGACGCGGATCGAGGCGCAGCTTCTCGACGGACGCGTACGCGAGGCCCTCGAGGGCGCGGAGCGATGGCTCCAGCGCGCCCTGGCCGCCGGGGAGACGGCGTACCCCGACGCCGACTACGACCTGGCCGTGGCCCGGTTCGTGTCGGGCCGGGTGCTGCGCGCGGCCGGCGCCGCGGAGCGGGCCCTCCCCCTGGTGGACGAGGCGCGGGAAGGGTTCGAGGCGGTCGAGCGGGACAGGCCCGGCCGCGGCGCGGGCGAGATGGCGACCGCCTGCTTCGCGGAGCGTGGCGCCTGCCTCCTCGCGCTGGGCCGGCCCGACGAGGCCGCGACGGCATACGAGGAAAGCATCCGCCGCGCGGAGGAGCGCGGCAACGTGCGCCAGGTCGCCGTCGGCAAGGGCCAGCTCGGGGCCGTCCGCATGGAGCAGAACCGCCATCCGGAGGCGCTGGAGGCGTACGAGGACGCGCGCGAACGGTTCACGAAGCTCAACGAGCCGCGCATCGTGGCCGGATGCTGGAACCAGACCGGCCTCGTGCACCAGAAGGCGGGCCGGCCGGAAGCCGCGGAGGACGCCTACCGGAGCTCGCTCGCGATCTCGGTGCGGCTCGGAGACGTCGCCGGGCAGGCGCGCACGCTGGGAAACCTGGGGATGCTGTACGACCGCGCGCTGGGCCGGACCGAGGAAGCCGTCGCCTTCCTCCGGCAGTCGGTGGACCGGTACGCCGAGATCGGCGACGTGGCGGCCGAGGGGCGGAACCGGAGCAACCTGGCCCTCCGGCTCCACAAGCTCGGCCGCCTGGACGAAGCGCGGGAGGAGATCCGCCGGGCCATCGAATGCGGCGCGCGCTTCGGCCACGCCTCCGAGCCATGGAAGAGCTTCGCGATCCTCGCCCGGATCGAGACGGACGCGGGAAACCCCGCCGCCGCCGCGGACGCCGGGCGCGAGGCCACCGAGCGCTACCTCGCCTACCGGCGCGCCGGTGGCGAGAACCACGGCGCGAGCGGCCGCCTCTGCCTCGCCCTGGCCCGGTCGCTCCTCTCCGGCGACCCCGCCGGCGCCGACGCTCTCCTCCAGCCCCACGCCACCCGGGCCACCTCCGCCGGCGGCGCCGCGCTCGTCGACGCCCTCCAGGCCATCGTCGCCGGCCGGCGCGACCGCGCCCTCGCCGAGGCCCCGGGGCTCGACTACGAGGCGTCGGCCGAGATCCTCCTGCTCCTCGAAGCGCTGGAACGGCTTCCGTAGCGCACGGTCACCGCACGAACGCCTCGCGCACGCCGCCGTCCACCGCGATCATCGCCCCCGTCGTCCGCGAGGAGCGCTCGGAGGCGAGGAAGAGGACGGCTTCGGCGACGTCCTCGGCGCGGACCTCGACGCCCAGGAGGGTGCGGCCGCGGTAGACGGTCTCCAGCTTCTCCGGCTCCACGCCGTACGCCTTCGCGCGCTCCTCGCGGATCCCGTCCCACAACCCGCTCCCGCCGAAGATGGCGTCGGGGTTGACCATGTTGACGCGCACGCCGAGCGGCCCGCCCTCGATGGCCGCCACCCGCGCCAGCTGCGCCTCGGCCGCCTTGGAGGCGCTGTAGGCGGCGAAGTCCTTCCCCGGCGCGGTGACGTTCTTGGTGGCGACGAACACCAGGCTCCCCCCCGTCCCCTGGCGGCGGAAGAGGCGCAGGGCCGCGCGCGTCACCAGGAAGTGCCCCGTCGCGTTCACCGCCAGGCTCCGCTCCCAGTCGGCCAGCTCCAGCGCCTCGATCGGCGCGCAGTGCGCCACGCCTGCGTTCGACACCACCACGTCCACGCCGCCGTACTCCAGCGCCGCCCGCTCCAGCGCCGCCGCCACGTCGCCCTCGCGCGTGACGTCCAGCGGGAGCGCGACCGCCACCCCCGCGCCCTCCTTCGCCACGATCTCCCCGACGACCGCGTCCGCGTCCGTCCCGGCGAGGTCGCTCACCACCACCTGCGCCCCCGCGGCCGCCAGCCGGAGCGCCACGGCGCGGCCGATCCCGCGGGCGGCGCCGGTCACCAGCGCCACGCGGCCGGCCAGCTCGCGGTCGGGCGGGGCGAGGGTGAGCTTGTAGAGCTCCAGCGGCCAGTACTCGGCCTGGAACGCCTCGCCCTCGGGGAGCGAGCGGTAGCCGCCCAGCCCCTCGGCGCCCGCCATGATGCCGATGGTGTGCAGGTAGATGTCGCGCGCCAGCGCGGCGGTGCGCGGGTTGGGCCCTGTCGCCCACATCCCGATCCCCGGGACGAGGACGATCCGCGGCGCGGCCTCCAGCACCGGCTCGTCCGTCCGCCACCGCGCCACGTACGCCGCGTACTCCGCCCGCCACCGCTCCAGCGCCTCGCCGAAGCGCGCCGCGATTCCCTCCACGTCCGACGGGTCGTCCACGTCCACCCAGAGAGGCAGACGCTTCGTGGTCAGGATGTGGTCCGGCGTCGCCGCCCCCGCCGCCGAGGCCTCTCGCGCCCGCGCCGAGCCGACGAAGTCCAGCACCTCCGGCGCGTCGGTGTACTTGGCGACGACTCGCTTCGTCCCTCCAAGCGCGCCGCGGATGGTCGGCGCCAGCGCCGCCGCCACCCGCCGCCGCGCGTCGTCCTCCAGCCGCAGGCGCGCATCCGCCACGAAGACCTTCGCGCCCGACTTCGCCTCCACGTACGCCTTCGCCCGCGCGACGAGCTCCAGGTGGCGCTGGTACGCCTCCTCCGCCGTCGCCCCCCACGTCACGGCGCCGTGGTTCAGGAGGATGAGCCCCAGCGCGTCCGGCCGCGCCCGCACCGCCTCGCCCACCTCCTTCGAGAGGAGGAAGCCGGGGCGGCGGTAGGGGATGCGGAGGACGGAGTCGCCGAACGCGTCGAGCACCGCCGCGCGCGGGTCGGGCGTGTTGACGAGCGCGAGGACGGCGTCCGCGTGCGAGTGGAAGACCGACGCCGCGGAGATGAAGGCGTGGAGGAGCGTCTCGATGGAAGGCCGCGGGCTCGACGGCTCGGTGAGGCAGCGGGCGAGGTACGCCACCATCTCCTCGTCGGTCATGTCGCCGCGGTCGAAGAGGGGGAGGACGTCGTCGAGGCGCACCCCGGCGAAGTCGGCGCGGCGCATGGAGGCCAGGTCGGAGCCGCTCCCCTTGACCCGCAGCACCCGCAAGGGGCGCCCCAGGACGTCCGCCTCCTCCACCTTCACCGAGGTGTTCCCCCCGCCGCGCAGCACCAGCGACGGGTCGGCGCCCACCAGGCGCGAGAAGTGGACGACGGCGTCGAGCGGGTCGCCGATCGGCGTCGTGGAAGCGGCGGCGGTCGCCACGGAGTCGGTCTGCATCGGTCGCTGGAAGGAGGAAAAAGAAACGCGTGGTCAGGCCGCGGCGCCCGGGGCGGGGAAGGCTGTCCCCTGTCCCCTGTTCCCTGTCCCCTCGCCGGCCGTCCCCCAGCCGGAGAAGCAGGACTCGGGGAGCGCGCCGGGCGCGAAGACGCCGCACTCGGTGACGTAGCCGGTGACGAAGCGCGCGGGGGTGACGTCGAAGGCCGGGTTGCGCGCGGCCGAGCCCGGCGCGGTGACGCGGACGCGGCGCACCGTCCCCTCGTCGTCGGGGCCGGTCTGGTAGTGCACCTCGTCCTCCGAGCGCTCCTCGATGGGGATGCCGGGGCCGTCGGGGACGGAGGCGTCGAAGGTGGACGGGGGGACGGCGACGTAGAAGGGTACGCCGAACTCGCGCGCGCACACGGCCTTGGCCAGCGTCCCCACCTTGTTGACCACGTCGCCGTTGGCCGCCACCCGGTCGGCGCCGACGATCACCAGGTCCACCTCGCCGCGGCTCATCAGGTACGCCGCGGCGTTGTCGGCGATCACCGCGTGCGGCACCCCCGCGGCGCCCAGCTCCCACGCGGTCAGCCGCGCCCCCTGCGCGCGGGGGCGCGTCTCGTCGACCCAGACGTGCACGCGCTTTCCCGAACCGACCGCCGCGTACACCGGCGCCAGCGCCGTCCCGTAATCCACGGTGGCCAGCCACCCTGCGTTGCAGTGGGTGAGGACGCGCGCGCCGTCGCCCACCAGCGCCGCCCCGTGCGCGCCGATGCGGCGGCACGCCTCCACGCTCTCGTCCGCCAGCGCTTGAGCCGCCTCGACCGCCGCCGCCGCCGGGTCGCGCGCGCCCGCCGCCGCGGCCCACACGCGCTCGACGCCGTGGAAGAGGTCGCGCGCGGTGGGGCGCGTCCCCTCGATCCGCGCCCGCGCCTCGCGGAGGTACGTGTCCGGGTCGCGCTCGAGCGCCGCCTCGGCGTACGCCTGCGCCAGCGCGAACGCGGCCGCCGCGCCGATGGCCGGGGCGCCGCGCACGGTCATGTGGCGGATGGCCTCGGCGGTGGCCCGGTGGCCGGCGCACGTCTCGACCGCGAAGGCGAACGGGAGCCGGTTCTGGTCGATCAGGTGGACCGCGCCGCCCTCCATCCAGACGGTGCGGTACGGGGTGCCGTGGACGCGCATCTTCCCTCTCGCGGGGGGGCGGTGTGGCCGGGAAAGGGGAAGATGGGGACGGCGCGTGCGAAAGGGGAGGGGAGGGAGGGCGGTTCCGTTGAACTCGGCGCCGGAGCGGACTATATTCGTTTCCGCGAACGCCGCGGCGGAAACGCCGCCCGGTCCCGCGCGGGGCCCATAGCTCAGCGGTTAGAGCAGGGGACTCATAATCCTTTGGTCGCAGGTTCGAATCCTGCTGGGCCCACTCTCCTCCGGGTCCCGCCGCCGCGCGGGACCCGGAGTTTTTTCGTCCCGGTGCTCATCCCCCTCGCTCGCGGCCCCGCGAAGCTCCTGACGAACAGCGCGCGTGCAGACGGCCCGGAACCTGCCGGGACCTCGCGCCTGCCCGAAGCCACCGGAGCATTCCCGTTGGAGACCCAATGCGGCTGCTGACGCTGAGATCGGTACTCGTCGCCACGGACCTCGATGCGTCGTCCGCATCCGCGCTCCGGACCGCCGCCCGCCTGGCGACCCTCGCCGAGGCCGGGCTCCACCTGCTGCACGTCGCGGATCCGCCGGTCGCCGGCGGCGAGTCGAAGCTGAGGGAATGGTTCGGGGAGACCGCGCCGGATGCTCCCGGACTCGAGAGCGCCCAGGTCGCCGGCGGCACGCCGGCCGAGGCCATCGTGGACCGGGCGGCCCGTGTCGATGCGGACGTGGTGATCCTCGGGCCCCACCGGCGCGGCACCGGCCAGACGGGAGCGCTGGGGAGCACCGCGGCGAGCGTCGTCCGTACGGCCCCGTGTCCGTGCCTCGTCACGGCCACGGAGCTGCGTCTGCCGCTGGAGCGGGTCCTCGCCGCGATCGACCTCTCGGAGGCGGCCAGCGGGGTGCTGTCGGTCGCCCTGTCGTGGGCGTCGGCGCTGCGCCCGCGGGGAGGGAAGGCGTGGCTCGCCGCGCTGCACGTCACCTCGAGTCCCGGCGAGGACACCGAGCGACGGGTGCGCGAGGAGGTCGAGCGGGCTCGCGCGCGTGCCGGGGGGGCCTCCTTCGTGGAGATCCACGCGCGGCTGGGTCCCGGCTCCGAGCCCGCCGGGGAGATCCTGCGGCGCGCCGCCTCGGACGCCGCCGACCTGCTGGTGGTCGGGACCCGTGGCGCGGACCCCCCGTCGTCGGGCCTCGGCAGTGTGTCGGCGGCCGTCGCGCGCGCGACGCCGTGCCCCCTGCTGCTGGTGCCGACGGCGACGTGGATGGACCAGGACGCCCGGCGGGTCTGAGCTCGTCACCCGTGGAGCCCCAGATGCGGCGGGGACTACCCGCTCCGCCACGGCCCGCCGCAGGGCCGGGCGGCCCCTACCTCCCCGCCCACGAGGGCGGATCGCTCGCTGGAAACGAGTCGTCCAGCGTGTCGTCGACGAGGTCAGGGTACGGCCGGGGCTGCTGGCGCGGCCCCGGCGGGGCGGCCTTGCGATCGTCGGCCCGTGCCGCGCGCTCCTCGTCCGGCCGCTGCGCGTCGGCGCCCTGCTTCCTGTGAGAGGTCATCGTTTCACCCATCTCCCGGGGGGTACGCGGCCGGAGCGGGCGACGCTGGCCGCAAGTACCTTCGGGACTTGTGGCTGGACGTGCATGTGACCGCCGGCCCTGCGCGCTGCACGAACCAGTCCTTCGGGAGCGGCGCGCGTGGTCGTAGCGGAGCGTGGCGCGGGGCGGCCGGGAGCCGCGACTGGACGTAGGCGCCCCAGTCTCGCGCCCGCGTTCCCACGTCTTCCGTGCGCGCTCCAGCGGGCGGCAGGCCGGGATGGTTCTCGTTCGGGTGCTCGAAGATCCGGATCGCGACGCGGCTCACCGAAAGCTCGCCGCCGGCGACGCGCACCGCCCGGTCGGGGGGGTCGCCCGCTCCTTCAGCGCGCCCCCCGCGCCCGGTGACGGGACAGAACGATCCGTGCCGCCCCGCGCCGCGGCGGGCTTGCCCCGTCCACGCGAAACGGCTACGTAGCACCGTCGTGCCGGAGCGCGCTCCGCTGTCGAATCCTGAGTCCGCGCGGTATGTTCGCCATCGATCGCCTGCTGCTCGTAGCCGCCCTCCTGCTGCTGGTGGGAATCGCCTCCAGCCGCTTCTCGGCGCGCGTCGGCCTTCCGGTCCTGGTGCTGTTCATCGGGGTCGGCATGCTCGCCGGCTCGGAAGGCGTCGGCGGCATCTGGTTCGACGACTACACCCTGGCGCACGGCTTCGGCACGCTGGCGCTCGCCATCATCCTCTACGACGGCGGTCTCCGCACTTCGTTCTCGTCGATCCGGCCGGCGCTCGCACCCGCGCTCTCGCTGGCGACGGTGGGCGTGCTGCTCACGGCGCTGATCACCGGCGCGGCCGCGACCTACATCCTCGGCCTCCCCCTGCTGGTGGGGCTCCTGCTGGGGAGCATCATCGGCTCGACGGACGCCGCCGCGGTCTTCTCCATCCTCCGCTCGGGAGGGCTGCGCCTGCCGCCCCGGCTGGCCAGCACGCTCGAGGTGGAGAGCGGCTCCAACGACCCCATGGCGATCTTCCTGACCGTGGGGCTGCTGGAGGTGCTCCTGGGGCGGATGGAGCTCGGCGCCGGTCTCCTGGTCCTCTTCATCAAGCAGATGGCGCTCGGCTCGTTGTTCGGGGCGGGGGTGGGGAAGGGGGCGGCCTACCTCCTGAACCGGGTGGAGCTCGGCGCGGCCGGGCTCTACCCGGTCTTCGCGGCCGCGGCGGGGCTGCTCGCCTACGGAGTGACGGCGGTGCTGGGGGGCAGCGGCTTCCTGGCCGTCTACGTGGCCGGGATCGTCCTCGGCAACAGCCGCATCGTCTTCCACCGCGGCATCCTTCTCTTCCACGACGGAGCGGCGTGGCTCGCGCAGATCGGGATGTTCGTGCTGCTGGGGCTGCTCAGCTTCCCGAGCCGCCTCCTGCAGGTGGCCGGTCCCGCCCTGCTGGTCTCCGCCGTGCTCATCCTCGTCGCGCGCCCCGTGGCGGTGGCCGTCTCGCTGCTGCCCTTCCGCTTCCCTCCCCGCGAGCTGGCCTTCCTGTCCCTCGCCGGGTTGAAGGGCGCGGTGCCGATCGTCCTCGGCATCTATCCGCTGCTCTTCGGCCTTCCGGATGCCGAGCTCCTCTTCAACGTCGTCTTCTTCGTGGTGCTGGTGGCCGCCATCACCGAGGGGTGGAGCCTCCCGCCGCTCGCGCGGGCGCTCGGACTCCAGACCGAAGCCGCGCCGGAGCCGCCCGTCTCGCTCGAGATCACCTCGCTGAAGGACGTCGACGCCGACATCGTCGCGTTCGGCGTCAAGGAGCAGGACCGGATCGCCGGGCGGCTGGTGCGCGACCTGGCGCTCCCGGACGCGGCGGTCATCGCCATGATCACGCGCGAGGCGCGGGTCATCCCCCCGCGCGGCAGCACCCGGATCGAGCCGGGAGACCACATCTTCTTCGTCCTGGACCGGGAGAACCGGCCGACGGTGGAGCGGCTCTTCACCGACCTCGGCCCGGAGGGCGGGGCGTCACCCGCAGAGGCGGAGTTTCCCCTTCGCGGCGACACGAGCCTGGCCGACCTCGAGGAATTCTACGGCGTCCGCGTCGCGGAGGAGGACGCGGAGATGACGATCGACGAGCTGCTGCGCAGCCGGCTGGCGGACCGGCTCGAGGTCGGGCGAGGCGTCGACCTGCGGGACGTGAAGCTGCGTGTGCTCTCGTTGAGCGACGGACGGGTGGACAAGGTGAGCGTGGTCATCGCGGCGGCACCGCCGCGGGAGTAGAAGGCCGGATGCCCCCGTACGCTCACGCGCGCGGCCTGCTCCGCCTCGCCCGCGACGGCGGCTCCGGGGCCGGAGAGCGGGACCCCGGGCGACGAGGCCCGCTCCCCCGCCCGCTCGCGCGCGTCAGGCGCACGCCGGCATCAGTCCCAGCATCCGCGGGAGAGTCGTCACGGAGACGATCCGGTAGCGCAGCTTCCCCGTGGGCGTCTCCACGGAGACGCGGTCGCCGACCTCGCGGCCCAGGAGCGCCTGGCCGACAGGGGAGGCCAGGCTCACCTGGTCCTCGTCGAGGTCGATCACGTCCCCGGTGACCAGCGTGTACGAGACGCGCCGCCGGTCGTGGAGGTTCTGGAGGACGACCGACGAGCCGTAGCCCACCCGGTCGGCGGGGAGCGCGCCGCCCTCCACCCCCGCCAGCCCGGCCACCAGCTGGCCCAGACGCCGGATCCTTTCCTGGACCCTCCGCCGCTCCTCCGGGGCGGCGCATACGGCGGCGCCGCCGAGCTCGGCCTCGAGGTCGTCCGTAAGCTGGCGCGACAGCCGCTCCAGCTCGCTGCCGAGCCGATCCCTCACCTCCGTGATCATCTCCGGCCTCCTGGTTCGGTTGCCCTTCAATCCGCTCGTTCCACCCGCCAGCCTCCGGCGCAGGCGGAGAAACGCGCCCGCTACAGGG
>DATACF010000062.1:0-8474 GCA_036259235.1 Longimicrobium sp.
GCGTCTGCGGAGTGTTAAGCGCGGCGTCAAGCGAAAACAGAGCCGTTACCCCGTCCGGCGACGAAGTGAGCAGTCCACCAAGGTGGCCCCACCGGCTATCCTGGTGCTTAGATAAACGGTATTGCGCCTTCGCGGACTGCGGGGCCGCCTTCCGGGCGCGAGGCGGGTCCGGGGTGGGGCAGGGGAGATGCGAGTCCGCCCCTCGTCCGGAGGTCGGAGAGGGGCGGCGTCGTCGAGTCGTCGGAAGACCGGGCGGCGGGTCAGCTCACCACTGGATCTGGCCCTGCTTGGAGGTGTCGACCTGTTCGGTCTCGCCGGTGCCGAAGAGGAACTCCTCGGTGTTCTTGTAGAGGAGCTTCTTGGCCTCGGGGTCGCGGAGGTTGAGGCCGTAGTGGTTGATGAGCGCGGTCTGCCGGGCCAGCCACTGGCTCCAGCACACCTGGCAGATCTCGGCGAAGATGCGCTTGCCGAGGTCGTTGTTGAACGGCGCGAAGGCGAGCCCCGCCCGGGTCTGCCCGCAGCGCACGCAGGTCACGTCGGCCATCGTGGTGTCCCCTGTCAGTCAGGTTCGGCGCCCGGCGCGGGCGCCCGTCGTCCGGCCAATCTACCCCGCGCCGGCGCGTACGTCCAACGCCCACCCTGCAAGCTTCATGTCGCACCCCCTCCCCGCGCGTCTCTCCGACGACGGCCGCACCGCCACCTGGAACCCCGCCCTCACCCGCGCCCGGCACGTCACCCTCCAGGTCCGCACCGCGTCGGGCGCCACCGAGCCGCGCCTCACCATGAACAGCGGCCGCGCCCGCGTCCGCGAAGGCGAGCGCATCGAAGCCATCCTCGCCGACGAGGAATAAAGCAACGGCATGCCTCTCACAGGGGGCACAGGGACACGGAGGAAACAGCGGGGCGGAGACGGAGCTCCCCCCTGTGTCCTCTGTGCCCCCTGTGAGAGCCCAAGCCGTAGAAATGTCGGGCGCGACGGGGCGTGAGAAAACGACGAAGGCCCGCCGGAACCTCCCCGGCGGGCCTTCGTCGTTCGAGCGCACTCACGCACTTTCGTACGGATTCAGCGGTCGCCGATCCGCGTCCAGATCAGGACGACGCCGCAGGAGGAGCGGTTGCCGCCGTAGCGGGCGGGGATCTCGCTGGCGCCGCGGTAGACCTCGATGGCGGCGATGTGCTCGGGGCGGAGCATGGTCTCCATCTCGGCCGCGCTCATCGGCATGTTGTCGAGGAACATCCGGGGGACGCACTCGCGGCCGCTGCGGATCATGGTGATGACGTAGCGCGTGCCGCCGGTGGGGACGACGCGGATGCCGCTGACGCCGCGGAAGATGTCGGTGACGGTCAGCGGGTTGCGGCGGACGATCTCCTCGCGCGTCAGGAAGGCGCCGATCCCCTGGCGCTCGCGCTCGTAGAAGCCGTTGCGCTCCAGCGAGGGGATGCGCGGCGGGGCCGTGCGCGTGGTGACGGTGAGCGGGTCGAGGAGGACCTCGGAGGTGGAGATGCGGAGGTCGAGCTGGATCTGCTCGCGCGTCTCGATCGCCACCGGCTGCGACACCGTGGTCTGGTAGCCCACGCGCGCGGCCTGGAGGCGGTAGCTCCCCGCCTGGATCTCCAGGACGAAGGTCCCGTCGGCCTGCGAGCGGACGCGGCCCGCCGGGCGGTTGTTCTCGCGCAGGGCCTCGACCGTGGCCTCGGCCACGGGCTGGCCGGTGGTGGCGTCGAGCACCTTCCCGAAGATCACCTGGGCGGCGGCCGGGCTCGCCCAGCAGAGCGCCGCCAGGGCGGCCAGCAGCACCGTACGTCCGTGCTTCATCGCGACTTCCTTCGGCTCGGTTGTCTGGAGGATCATCGACGCCCCCGCGCGCGGCGGACGCTGGAAGTGGATGCGGGGTCCGGAGATCGGGCTGGGTTCGCGCGCGCGGGGAGCGAGAGGAGAGTACCGCCCTGCGCGCGAGAGGTTCCGCCCTCAGCGCCCCGCCCGCCCCGCCGCGTGGCGCCAGACGGCGGCGGATACGGCGCGCCCGGTGGGGGCGGCGGCCGCGGGCGACGTGAACCCGCGGGTGAGCACCACCAGGACGTACGGCGCGCGCCCCTCGGGGAAGACGATGGCGCCGTCGTGGGCGATGCGGGTGATGGACCCCGTCTTGTTCGCCGCGCGCGTCCCCGGCGGGAGCCCGGCGGGGATCATCTCCGTGAACTCCTGCCGCCCCAGGATGGCGACCATCTCCCGGCTCCCCTCGGCCGACGCGCCGCGCCCGGCGGCGATGGCCTCCAGCACCTTCGCGAAGCCGTACGCCGTCGTCGTGTTGTTCATCCCCGCGCGGAAGGCCGGGCCGTCCTCCACCCCGCGGAGGACGCGCATCTCCGAGGCGCCGAGCTCCGCGAGCGTCCGCTCGATCCGCTTCGGGTCGGCCAGGCCGATCACCAGGTTGGTGGCCAGGTTGCTGGAGCGGGTGATCATCCGCTCCACCAGCTCGCGGATCGGGACGCGCCGGCCGACGCGGGCGTAGAGGGTGGTGTCGCTGTCGTCGGCGGCCGAGAGGGCGTAGGGGCTCCCGTCGAGGATGCTGCGGAACTCGTTCCGGACCTCGACGGAGTCGTCCAGCCGGAGCGCGCCCGCCTCGGCGCGGCGGAAGAGCTCCAGCATCACCGGCACCTTCATGGTGCTGGCCGCGTGCATCACCGTGTGGGCGCCGACCAGGAGCGAGTCGCCCGTCTCCAGGTCGAGGTACGCCACCGCCACCTCCGCCGTGTCGCCCGCCCCCCGCCGCACGATCTCCCGCACCTCCGCCTCCAGCGCCGCCAGCCGCGACGACGCGGTCGATCTCGGGCCCAGCGTCGTGGACGGACCCCGTGGCGCGGCGCAGGCGGCGGCGAGGAGGAGGGCGAGCGGGGCGAGGCGCTTCATCGTCGGGCGGATTCGGGATGGGGCGGGGCGTCTCGGGAATCGGGTCGAAGATAGAAGGTCGCGAGGAGGCTGGCGAGGTACGGTGCTTGTATCCACCGCCGCTGGGGTGTAGATTGCATCTGTGCCGTTAACGAAAATAAGAACAGGTGATACAGGCGTCTATGAACATGCGCGCGGGGAGCTCGGACCGGGAGCGGCTGCAGCGGGCGCTGTACCGCCGGATGCAGCGGCACATCCGCGCCACGCTGGAGCGGCTGAGCGTGGCCGAGCTCATCCAGGCGGTGGAGGCGGAGACGCCCGCCGAGACGGTGGCGCAGGTCCTCTCGTCCGCCCCCGAGGTGGGGGTCCAGGCGGAGGGGAGCTGGGCCAGCGCGGTGATGCGCGGCGCGGTGCAGAAGCAGCGGATGCTGGAGCTGGCGGGCGGCGTCTTCACCTCGGGCGAGGTGGCGCGGATGCTGGGGCTCTCGCTCCCAGGGGTGAAGCAGCGGATGCGGCGGCGGCAGCTGCTGGCCGTCCCGCTGGGGAGCGGCGAGTGGGGCTTCCCCGTGCGCCAGTTCGACGCCGGCGGCGGGGTCCGCGCGGGACTGGCCGACGTCCTCGCCGCCTGGGGCGACGAGAGCCCGTGGGTCGTCCTCTCCGTCCTGGTGGGTCCCGACCCCGTCAGCGGCGAGGGGATCGCGCTGGAGCGCCTGGGCGACCCGGCCACGCGCGAGGCGCTGGCCGCCCTGGGACGGAGCTACGGGAGCCAGGCCGCGGCGTGACCGCCCCGCCGGCCCCGCTCCCCACGGTCGTCGTCCCGGCGCGGACCGTCTTCTGGCGCATCCACCCGCGGGGAAGGGACGCCCTCTGGTTCGGCCCCGACCCGTCGAGCGGGCCGCTGAACCGCTTCGACGCCCCGGCGCGCGAGTACGGCGTCTGCTACCTGGGCGACTCGCTGGAGGTGGCCGTCGCCGAGACGCTGATCCGCGTCCCCGGCCCCGCGCGCGTCGTCGCCCGCGCCCGCCTCCACGAGCGGAGCGCCTCGCAACTCGTCCTCCGCGAGCCCCTCCGCGTCGTCCAGCTCGAGGGCCCCGGCCTCGTCCGCCTGGGCGCCAGCGCCGACCTCGTCCACGCCTTCCCGTACGGCGCCTGCCAGCGGATGGCGCTGGAGTTCTGGAGCCACCCGGACGCGGTGGACGGGATCCAGTACCGCTCGCGCTGGGACAACAGCCGCCTCTGCTGGGCCCTCTTCGACCGCGCCCGCGACAAGCTCGGCGCCCCCCTCGGCACCCTCTGGCTCGGCGACCCCAACGTCGTCGTCCCCGTCCTCGATCACTACGACATCGGCGTGGTCTGACGCGGTCCGCCGGGCGCGATTCGTGGAACGCGGCTCGGTGGACGCCATTCGTCGGACGCGGTCGCGGGATCGCGGACGACCGAGAGGATCACACAAGCGGGGCGCCTGCGGCGCGGGCCCTCACCCTGGCGGCTCGCCGTAGGCTCGCCGCCTGTCCCTCTCCCGGACTACAGGAGAGGGACGATTCGTTTTGCGGGGCTCCGCGCGCGGGGCGGTCGCTCCCGCACTCACGCACTCACGCACTCACGCACTTTCGTACGAAAGGTTTGTGCAAACCCCGGCCACCCTGGCCCGCATCGTGCTTCGGCAGCGGGGGGCGGCGCGACCACCGACGAGAGCCGACGACGCCCCGGACCCCATGCGCCCAGGCGGCGCCGGAGCACGCGTTTTTCCGTGGCGATGGAGATCAACATCAACTGCCGGCTGGCCTCCGCCCTCGCGGTGCGGATGCGGGACGCGCGCGAGGACCTCACGCGGCGGTGGCTGGAGCGCATCGCCGCGCGGGTGGAGATCGACCCCAACCGGGTCTTCCCCACCGACGAGCTCCTCGACCACGTCCCCCTCCTGATGGACCGCATCGCGGACTACCTGGAGAACCCGGCCGACGAGATCACCGCCGACGCACCCGTCACGGGGAAGGCCATCGAGCTGGGCGAGCTGCGGTGGTCGCAGGGGTTCGACGCGCACCAGATCCTCAAGGAGTACGAGATCCTGGGGGGCGTCCTCTTCGCCTTCACCGTGCGCACCGTCGACGAGATCGACGAGGAGTGCACCCGGGGCGAGCTCCTGGCGTGCGCCCACCGCCTCTTCCGCGCCGTCGCCGTCATCCAGCAGGTCACCACCAACCACTACCTCAGCCTCGCCGCCGAGCGCGTCCGCGAGCGCGAGGAGCGGCTCCGCGGCTTCAACCGGATGGTCTCCCACGAGCTCAAGAACCGGATCGGCTCGGTGATGGGCGCCGGGCAGCTCCTGGGCGACCCCGAGATCGCCAAGGACGACGCCAGCCGCGCCCGCTTCGCCCGGATGGTGGTGACCAACGCCGAGGCCATGCAGGGGGTGCTGGAGAACCTGATCGAGCTCTCGCGGATGGACCCCGGCGTCCGCCGCCAGCGCCACGTCCTCCTCCCCAGCGTCGCCCACGAGGTCTGCCGCCAGCTCCGCGAGATGTCGTCGGCGCGGGGGGTGAAGGTGCGGATCCGCGACCTCCCCGAGGTGGAGGTCAACTCGGCGGCGATGGAGCTCTGCCTGACCAACTACGTCTCCAACGCCATCAAGTACTCCGACCCCTCCAAGCCCGAGCGGTGGGTGGAGGTGCGGGGGCGGATCGAGGACGGCGGCGCGGGGTGCGAGCTCCGGGTGGAGGTCGACGACAACGGGCTGGGGGTCCCCGAGGAGAAGCGCGCGGGGCTCTTCACCCGCTTCTACCGCGCCCACGGCGAGACGGTGACGGGGGTCGAGGGTACGGGGCTGGGGCTCTCCATCGTCCGCGAGACGCTGGAGGGGCTGGGGGGGCGCGCGTGGGCCGAGTTCGACCGCCCCGAGGGGTCGCGCTTCCTGATCGCGATCCCCTGCCGGCGCGAGGAGGACCGGCGGGCGTGGGAGGCCGCGGCCGCCGGGGCGGGGGTGTCGGAGGGGAACCCGGGAAGGTAGCTTTCGGTACCCTGGCGTACGTACACGACCCCGCGGTACCCCCATCCGCCGGCCCCGGCCGGCACTCCCGAGGTATCCGGAGCATTCCCGGAGCCCTCCGCGGCTCCATTCAACCATAGACGGTCTCCATGAGCACGCAGCTTCTTGAAGCGGGGCGCCACACCACCCGCGTCGACGCGCTCAAGCGCGCCATCTCCGAGCACGTCACCTACACGCTGGCCCGCGACCGCCAGAGCGCCACCTACCGCGACGTCTACATGAGCGCCGCGTGGACGGTGCGCGACCGCCTGGCCGAGAAGTGGGCCGCCACCCAGACCCGCTACGGCCTCTCCGACGCCAGGCGGGTCTACTACCTCTCGCTCGAGTTCCTCATGGGGCGGACCCTGGGGAACGCGATGATCAACCTGGGGCTCGAGGGCGCCACCGCCGAGGCGCTGGAGGAGCTGGGGTACGAGCTGGAGCAGCTGGAGTCGGCCGAGCCCGACGCGGGGCTGGGGAACGGCGGCCTGGGGCGGCTGGCGGCGTGCTACCTCGACTCGATGGCGACGCTGGAGCTCCCGGGGTACGGCTACGGGATCCGCTACGAGCACGGGATCTTCAAGCAGGCGCTGGTGGAGGGCCGCCAGGTGGAGCGCCCCGACAACTGGCTCCACGACGAGAACCCCTGGGAGATCGCCCGCCCCGACCGCACCTACACGGTGAAGTTCTACGGCCGCGTCCAGGGGGTCCCCGACGAGACGGGGCGCGTCCACTTCGACTGGGTCGACACCAGCGACGTCCTGGCGATGGCGTACGACACCCCGGTCCCCGGGTACCGCAACAGCACCGTCAACACCCTCCGCCTCTGGGGGGCCAAGGCCACGGAGGTCTTCGACCTGGAGGACTTCATCCAGGGGAACTACATCGCCGCCGTCGAGGCCAAGACGCAGAGCGAGACGATCTCCAAGGTCCTCTACCCCCCCGACGACACGGGGGCGGGGAAGGAGCTGCGGCTGAAGCAGCAGTACTTCTTCGTCTCGGCGACGCTCCAGGACATCCTGAACCGCTACCGGCGCGAGCGGCGCACCTTCGCCGACTTCACCGAGAAGGTGCAGGTGCAGCTGAACGACACCCACCCCGCCCTCGCCATCCCGGAGCTGATGCGGCTCCTGATGGACGACCACGAGATGGAGTGGGACGAGGCCTTCGACGTGGCGCGGGGGACCTTCGCCTACACCAACCACACCGTCCTCCCCGAGGCGCTGGAGACGTGGGGGATCGACCTCTTCGGCCGTCTCCTCCCCCGGCACCTGGAGATCGTCCGCGAGATCGACCGGCGCTTCCGGGCGCGGGTGAAGGAGAAGTTCCCCGGCGACGCGGCGCGCGAGGAGCGGATGGCGATCCTCTCCGGCGGCGTGGCGCGGATGGCGCACCTGGCCATCGTGGGGAGCCACACCGTCAACGGGGTGGCGGCGCTCCACACCGAGATCCTCAAGGACACCATCTTCCGCGACTTCCACGAGCTCTGGCCCGACCGCTTCACCTCGGTGACCAACGGGGTGACGCAGCGCCGGTGGATGCTCAAGGCCAACCCCGAGCAGTCGGCGCTGGTCAACGGGAAGATCGGCGACAACTGGGTCGTCGACCTCCGCGAGCTGGAGGGGCTGGAGCGGTGGGCCGGCGACGCGGCCTTCCAGGAGCGGTGGCGGGAGGTGAAGGCGCGGAACAAGGAGCGGCTGGCGCACCTGGTGGCCACCGAGGCCCGGGTCGTCGTCGACCCCGCCATGCTGATGGACGTGCACGTCAAGCGGATGCACGAGTACAAGCGCCAGCTCCTCAACGCGCTCCGCTGCATCGACGCCTTCCTGGAGCTGCGCGATTCTCCCACGCTCGACGTGGTGCCGCGGGCGGTGATCTTCGGGGGGAAGGCGGCGCCGACGTACTGGACGGCGAAGCTCATCATCCAGCTGATCAACGCCGTGGCGGCGCAGGTCAACGCCGACGAGCGGGTGTCGAAGGTGCTGAAGGTGGCGTTCATCCCCGACTACCGGGTGTCGCTGGCGGAGCGGATCTTCCCCGGGAGCGACCTCTCGGAGCAGATCTCGACGGCGGGGTACGAGGCGTCGGGGACGGGGAACATGAAGTTCGCGCTCAACGGCGCCCTCACCATCGGGACGCTGGACGGCGCCAACGTCGAGATCGCCGAGCGGGTGGGCGACGAGAACATCTTCATCTTCGGCCTCACCGCCGGCCAGGTGGAGGCCCGCAAGGCCGAGGGGTACAACCCGCGCGCCGAGTACGAGCGGAGCCCGCGGCTCAAGCGGGTCCTCGACTTCGTGGCCAGCGGGGTCCTCTCGCCCGACCACCCGGGGCTCTTCCGCCCGCTGGTGGAGTCGCTCCTCCACAACGACCCGTACATGGTGCTGGCCGACTTCGACGCCTACCTGGCCGCCCAGGCCGAGGTGGACGCGGCGTACCGCGACCCGGCGGCGTGGACGCGGAAGTCGATCCTCAACGTGGCCCGCTGCGGCTTCTTCAGCAGCGACCGCTCGGTGCGCGAGTACGCGGAGCGGATCTGGAAGGTGCCGGTGCCGCGGT
>DATACF010000063.1:0-1854 GCA_036259235.1 Longimicrobium sp.
GCGACCTCCTGCTCGGCGGGCGAGGGGGCCTCGCCGCGGCGGAGGCGCTCGCGGCGGCCCTCCAGGACGGCGACGGTGACGCCGGCGAAGATGAGGAGCCCGGCGGGGAGGAGGCGGGGCGAGACGCGCTCGCCGAGGAAGGGGACGGCGAGGACGGCGGTGAGGACCGGCTGGAGGTAGACGAAGACGGAGACCACGCTCGACTCCACCCGCTTGAGCGCGTAGACGTTGAGGTAGTACGCCCCCACCGTGGGCAGGACGACGATGTACGCCAGCGCCGCCCACGTCGCCGCCGTCACCCCGGGCGCCTCGCGGAGGGCGGGGGCGATCCCCCAGGGGAAGATGCCCACCGCGCCGAAGACGAAGACCCAGGTGATGACGGTGAGCGCGTCGTACTTCCGCAGGAGCCCGCGCGAGACCACCAGGTAGACCGAGTACGCCGCCACGTTCAGCAGCGCCAGGAAGTTGCCGAGCGCGCTCCCCGCCCCCTCCCCCGCCCCGACACCCACCAGGTAGAGCGCCCCGGAGCCGGCCAGGGCGATCCCGGTCCACTTCCGCGCCGTCGCCGTCTCCTTCCGCGCCACGATGGCGATCAGGAGGGTGAGCGCGGGGCCGGCGGTCACCATCATCTGCGCCGCCGTGGCGGTGGTGAGGGTGAGCGCGGTGATGTAGAGGAGCTGGTTGAGGACGACGCCGAAGACCGCGTAGACGGCGAGGAGGAGGTAGTCCCTCGCGCCGCGCACCCGCTCGCGGACGAGCGCGCTCTGGAGCGCCACGAAGAGGAGCGCCGCACCGGCCACCCGCAGCAGCGCCAGCGCGGGGCTCGAGAGGTCGCGGAGCGCGATCTTCACCGCGATGGGGAGGGTGGCGAAGAAGACCTGGACCAGGAGGAGCGCGACGTAGACGGAGCGGGACTTCACGACGGCCTTGCCCGACGGGGACGGAGGAGCCGCGGCTCGCGGCCGGGCGACGCCGCCGGCCCACGCACGCACCGCGCCGCGCGGGGGGCCACGCCCTGTCGGGCGCGGTGCGCGGTGCGTATCTTGCCGGGCGCCGTGGCCAGGACCGCGGCGCGGACGTGGGCAAGGGCAAGGGACCGACAACCGGGGCGGGAGGAATCCATGGCGGACGACGCACAGCACGGCGGGCACGGGCACGAGGCGGAGGAGATCCTGGGGATGGCGGTGGGCTTCCGCATCTTCGAGGACAACGGGGCGCTGTACCTGGCCGAGGCCGAGATCGGGCCGTACGAGGACGATCCGGACTCGCTGGGGGTGACGCTCGTCTTCCACGCCCTCACGGGGATCGACCCCACCTCGGCCGACGACGAGGACGAGGAGCCGCTCGCCTTCGACTTCGACGACGAGCTCACGCGCGACGAGGAGGCCCCGGTCGTCGACCAGACGCAGCAGATCCTCCGGCAGCTCAGCCAGCTCTCGGAGGAGTCCCTCCGCGAGTACCTGGCCGCCGCCCGCGAGGACGCCGGCGGCGACGAGGGCTGAGGACGGGCGGACCGGCGGACACGGACGGACCGGTCCGCGACACACCGGCGCCCGGCGAGCCTCGCCGGAACGAACGCAAAGCAAGCGGCCGCGCCTCGCGAGGGGCGCGGCCGTTTTGCGTTCATGGGGCGAGGAGCCGGGACGTGGCTCTCGGAGATCGGGGAACGTGGGTCCTCGGAGATCGGGGGAACCCGGCTAATGCCGACGCTGAAAAGGCACGAAGTCCGCCTTCGCGCAATACCGTTCACTTTGTTCGTTAGATGTGCTATATTGGGCATTATCCCTAGCCAGGAGGCCCGATGGCACGCACGAGGAACTTACGTTCGAAGTCAGAGCGGCTGACGGACTTGAT
>DATACF010000064.1:0-2893 GCA_036259235.1 Longimicrobium sp.
GCGTCCGCCGCCCCGGCTCCGTCTCTGGGAACCGGTGAAGGAGAAACGCCCCTCCCTCCCCCACGCTTGCGGGCTCGGGACGGGCGGCGCGCATTCGCGGGGAGGAGGGCAAAGGGAGGGGATGGGCGGGGAGGGGCGGACGCGTCCACGGAGCGTCCTGAGAGGGAGACTACAATTCGCGTCGAGCGCCTTCGTGGGAGGCGGATACGACGAGGCCGGCGCGGGTGCGCCGGCCTTGCTTCGCGGTCCGGGCCGTCGATACGGCGGGGAGGAGCGCCTACCGCTTGAGGAGGAGCTCCACCAGGAGCCAGCCGATGACGACGCCCGCGGCGATTCCCGCCAGCACCACGCCGGCCATCCGTGTCCGTGCCCGCCAGGGGTTGCGCGCCACCGTGCCTGCCTCGTCCGCCGGTCCGTGGAAAAGAAGGGAAGGGCCGTCCGCCCGGGCCGCGCCTTGCGAAGGGCGTGCCGCGCACGTTGAGCGGCGCGCGGCGGGCGCGTATCTTCCGCGGCGCTACGTTGCCACCCCCGCCCTCCGCGCGCAAGGCCAAGGCGTCCCGGGATGATCGTCGGAATCGGCGTCGACATGGTGTCCATCGCCCGCGTGGTCGCGCTCCTGGAGCGGCGCGGCGGACGGGCGCAGGCGAAGCTCTTCACCCCCGCCGAGGCGGCGCGGTGCCGCGGCTCGAAGCACCCGCCCGAGTCGTTCGCGGCGCGCTTCGCGGCCAAGGAGGCGTTCTTCAAGGCGCTGGGGACCGGGTGGGGGCGCGGCGGGCGGTGGACCGAGGTCGAGGTGGTCTCGGCCCCCTCCGGCGCCCCCTCCCTCCGTCTCTCTGGCCGCGCCGCCGCGCTCGCCGCCGCCCGGGGGGTGGAGCGCATCCACCTCTCGCTGACCCACACCGGCGACACCTCGTCCGCCTTCGTGGTCCTCGAAGGATAACGGCCCCCCGCCGTCCGCTCCGTGTCCATCTAAGTGAGTAGTCCTGAGTCTTGAATTGTCGGATCGATGTCTTCTGTGCAGTTCAGCACTCAGCACTCAGGACTCAGGACTCAGGACTCAGGACTCAGGACTTGGAAGTCGACAGAACTTTTGATCACCCACTTTAGCCCCGGGGGCGTCCTCGGTTGACGCCCCCCACCCCGCGCCTTATCTTGTGAAGGATTTCACAAGCTCCGGCCGCGGGGGCGACGTCGTCCTCGCGGGCGACGCGCACCCGTTCCGTGGCATGAAGAAGATATCCGAGTCGGCGGTGCGCCGGCTTTCGCTCTACCTGCGGTTCCTCCAGGAGGCCTCGGCCGCGGGGACGGAGACCATCTCCAGCGGCGAGCTGGCGCGGCGCGGGGGGACCACCTCGGCGCAGGTGCGGAAGGACCTCTCGCTCTTCGGCTCGTTCGGGAAGCGGGGGATGGGGTACTCGGTCCGCGAGCTCCTCCGCGAGATCCAGGGGATCCTGGGGCTCACGCGGCGGTGGAACGTGGCGCTCGTGGGCGCCGGCAAGCTGGGCTCGGCGCTCTTCTCGTACCGCGACTTCGAGGCGCGCGGCTTCCAGATCCGCGCCGTCTTCGACGTCGACCCCCGCAAGGTCGGCGACCGCTGGGGCGAGCTCGCCATCCGCGGCGACGACGAGATGGAGCGCGTCCTCCAGGCCGAGCAGGTCGACATCGCCATCGTCGCCGTCCCCGCCGAGGCCGCCCAGCCGGTGGTCGACCGGATCGTGGCCGCGGGGGTGCGCTCCATCCTCAACTTCGCCCCGGTCCGCCTCCGCGTCCCCAAGGGCGTCACCCTCCGCAACGTCGACGTCACCCTGGAGCTCGAGGGGCTCTCCTTCGCCCTCGCCAACGGCCGGGAGGCGGCGGTCGGATGAAAAGAAGTGCGTGAGTGCGTGAGTGCGTGAGTGCGGAAGGACGAGAACGGGCGCGGATCTTCTCCGCGCCCGTTTCCGCGTGTACCTTTCCAGCCGTGCGCCCCCGCGTGCCGGACCGGCGCACCCGCGCTTCCGTGCTCCGGCTCGCGGATCGCCGGTCCATTCCGTCTCCCTCCTCCTCCACACGGTTCAAGGGTCCCCATGAATTCCACCCGCATCCTCGCGGCCCTGGCCATCGTCGCCGGCGCCGCGCTCCCGCTCCAGGCGCAGGACCGCATCGCGGTGGGCCAGACGGTCCGGGGCGCGCTCACCGCTTCCTCCCCCACGCTGGACGACGACTCGCACTACGCCATGTACACGCTGGGCGGCCGCTCCGGGCAGCGGGTCACCGTCACGATGCGCTCCGGCGACTTCGACGCCTACCTGGCGGTGGGGCGGATGTCGGGGGGCGAGTTCGAGTCGATCGAGACGGACGACGACGGGGCCGGCGGGACCGACGCGCGGGTGACGCTCACCTTCCCCTCCACCGGCGACTACGCGATCCGCGCCAACACCCTGGCGGGCGGGGAGACGGGCGCGTTCACGCTGGAGGTGGCGGCCGGGGGCGAGAGCGGCGGCGGCGCGAGCGGCGGGGCGCGGGGCGGCGACCTGGTGGCGACGCTGATCGACACGTCGACGGTGATGATGCGGAACGCCGGGCTGAGCCCGCGGGGGGCGCCGGTGCGCGGCACGCTGGCCAGCGGCGCCGCGGAGGAGGTCACCCTCCAGGTCGCCGCGGGCGCGGTGCTGGCGTTCGTGGGCGTGTGCGACGGGTCGTGCTCCGACCTCGACCTGACGGTGTTCGGGCCCGACGGCTCCATGCTCGGCTCGGACGTCCTCGACGACGACGCGCCGATCGTGAAGGTGGAGAACGGGCGCGCCGGCACCTACCGCGTCCGCGTCCAGATGGCGGCCTGCGGCGCGGCGTCCTGCGGCTACGGGGTGCGGGCGTTCGGAAACTGACCGCGCAGGTCCCCGGTCGTCTCCGG
>DATACF010000065.1:0-2080 GCA_036259235.1 Longimicrobium sp.
CACCGCGCGGCCCCGGCCCCGCCGCGGCCGGCGCGGGACCGGCCTCCACCGCCGCCTCGACGCGCGCCTCGCTCCCCCGCAGGTCGCGCCAGCGGAGGTTGAGGCGGAGCGCGTACCAGATCCCCAGCCCCGTCACCGTCAGCCACCCGCCCAGGTGGAAGCCGATGGCGAAGGAGACCGCCCGCGCCCCGTCGACCCCCACAGCCCCAGCCCCCACCGCGCCGCCGCCTCGAAGGGCCCGAAGAACCCCGGCGCCGACGGGATCGCCACCGCCAGCGCGATCAGCGACTGGAGGAAGACCGCCCCCAGGTACCCCGGCGCCGTGATCCCGAAGGCGCGGAACGCCAGCCAGAACGAGACGGCCAGGAACGACCACTGGAAGAGCGCCCACGCCACCGAGAGCGCCAGGAGCCGCGGGCTCTTGAGGACGTGCAGCCCCGCCGCGAAGGCGTGGAGCGCGTCCACCAGCGGGCGTCGGAACGCCTTCGGGAGCGTCCACCCCGCCACCCGCTCGGCGACGGCCACGAAGCGCGACGGGAAGAACGCCAGCGCCAGGAGCGAGAGCGCCAGCACCGCGGTGAGGAGCCCGATCAGCCGCGCCGCCGCCCCCGGGTCGACCGCCCCGCCGGTGGGGAGCGGGGGGAAGGCCGGCATCGCCATGGCCCCCAGGAGGAAGGAGATGCAGACGATCCCGTCCAGCACCCGCTCCAGCGCCAGCGACGCGAACGCCGCCGGGAGCGGGACGGCCGCCTGCCGCGACAGCACCCAGGCGCGCGCGAACTCCCCCAGCCGCGCCGGGAAGACGTTGTTGGCGCCGAAGCCGATGCACACCGCCGCGATCCGCGGCCGCCACGCCACCCCCGGGGCCACCGGCGCCAGGAGCGGCTTCCACCGCAGGGCGCGGATGTGCATCCCCACCGTCGAGACGAGGACGGCGGCGGCGAGGAGGAGGGGGTCGGCGTCGCGGAGGTGGGCCACCACCTCGGCCCAGTCGACGCCGCGCAGCGCCAGCCAGAGGAAGACGGCGGTCGCCGCGATGCCGACGACCGCCTTGAGGTGCGGCTTCATCGTCGTCGATGCCCTACGGCGCGCGCTCGAGGTCGAGCCCCAGCTCCACCAGCGCGAAGAGCTCGTCGAGCGCCTCGGCCAGCGGCGTCCCCGTCCCCGCTCCGGCCCCGGCCAGCGCCTGGATCCGGGGCTTGAGCGCCAGCGCGTCGCGGAGCGCCCCGCGCGTGTCGTAGAAAAGCGCCTCGATGGGGACGACGCCGTCCTCCTCGGCGGCGGGGGCGGCGGCGGCGGCCGGAGGGGTCATCGCGGGGGCCTCGGAGACGGAGGGAGTCGAAGCGGGGGAAGGCGCGGCCTCGTCGGGCTCCACCTCGACGGCGGACTCGGCGTGGGGCTCGGCGCCGGGGAGGGAGGCGCGGAGACGGCGGAGGACGGAGCGCGCCTCCTCGGCCGAGCCGGCGCCGCCCAGGCGGCTCGCCGCGTCCTCGGCGGCCACGGCGATGGCCGTCATCCCGTAGGTCACCGCCAGGTCGCGCACCCCGGCGGCCAGCTGCGAGAGGTCGCGTGCCAGCCGCCCGAAGCGGCGCGCCGGACGGGTGGTGAGCCCCGCGATCAGCCCCTCGGCGCGGTCGAGGAAGCCGGTGGCCTCGATGCGGAGGAAGCTCTCCACCTCGGCGACCGGGCCTCCCGCCCGGTTCTCGCCCTCCGGCGCCGCCACCGGCGCCATCGGCGAGGCGACCACGTGCGGGCCCGCGTCGTCGTAGAAGAGCGAGCTCACCGGGACGACGCCCGGCTCCTCCCCGCCCTCGTCCCCCTCGGCGTTGTCGCGCAGGCCCCGGAAGCGCTCCAGCTCGGGCGACTCGCCCACCCCCTCGCCCCGCGAGAGCGCGGCGCGGGCGGCGTCGAGGGCGTCGCGCCCGGCGCGGAGGAGCTCCGCCTGGCGCGCGTCCACCGGCGCCGAGCGGGTGAGGACGTCGTGGGCGGCGTCCTCGATCCCCTCCAGGATCTCCAGCACCCCGGAGAGCGACTCCATCCCCGCCACCCCGCGCACCGGGCGCATCCGCCGCAGCACCGC
>DATACF010000066.1:0-2825 GCA_036259235.1 Longimicrobium sp.
ACCTGGAGGCGCTCGCCCGGCTGGAGGCGCTGTCGCCGCGGCTCGTCCTCCCCGGCCACGGCGAGCCGCTCGAAGACCCGCTGGCGCGGACGGCCGCCCTGCACGCCGCCGCCGAGGGGGAGACCGACGCCGTCGCGGCGCTCCTGGAGGCCGGCCCGGCCACCGCGTGGGAGGCGGTGGAGCGGCGCTACGCCGGGCGCGACCTCCCGGCCTCCACGCGGATGCTGGCGCTCCGCGAGACGCGGGCGCACCTCGACCGGCTGGAGCGCGCCGGGCGGGCGACCCGCCACGCGGCGCCCGGCGGCGCCGACCGCTTCTCCCGCCCCCGCTGAACCCCGACTCCCCGAGCCTCGGCCCATGGGCAAGATCCTCGTCCTCGTCCTCGTCGCCGCCGCCGCGGTCGTCACCATCGACCCGCTCCGCGAGCGCGTCCGCCCGCACATGCAGTTCGCCTTCGACCCCTTCTACGAGTGGAGCACCCGCAACCGGGTCGACGAGATCAAGGACATGGTGAAGGAAGAGGACCAGCTGGGGCGCCCCATCCCCTCGGCGCGCCAGTTCTCGGCGTTCCTGGAGCAGCGCGACACCCACCGCGACGCGGCCATGGACCCGTGGGGGACGCCGTACTACCTGGTGAAGACGCGCAAGGGCTTCCGCGTGGGCTCGGCGGGACGGGACATGGCGCAGGGGACGGAGGACGACATCCTCTCCGTCGAGACGCCGATCACCACCGAGACCCGCCGCCGGCCGGGCGAGAAGCGGCGGCCGGGGTGGTGAGCGGGGGACGCATGCTCAGGGTCGGCCTCACCGGGAACATCGCCGCCGGGAAGAGCACGGTGGCGCGCGTCTGGCGCGGGCTGGGCGCCACCGTCGTCGACGCCGACGAGCTGGCGCGCCGCGCGGTGGAGCGCGGGAGCCCGGCGCACGCCGCCATCCACGCCGCCTGGGGCGACGCGGTGCTGGAGCCGGACGGCGATCTCGACCGCGCGGCGCTCCGCCGGATCGTCTTCGACGACCCCGCCGCCCGCGAGCGGCTGGAGGGGATCGTCCACCCGGCCGTCCAGGCGCTCCGCGACGAGGCGTACCGCGAGGCCGAGGCGCGGGGCGAGCGGGTGGTGGTGGCCGACATCCCCCTCCTCTTCGAGGCGGGGCTGGTCGACGAGTTCGACGTGGTGGTCCTCGTCGACGCGCCCGAGGAGACGCGGCTGGTCCGCCTGGTGGGCGACCGGGGGCTGGAGCCCGACGAGGCGAAGCGGATGATCGCCGCGCAGATGCCCTCGGCGCTCAAGCGCGCCCGCGCCGACCACGTCATCGAGAACACCGGCTCGGTGGCCGACCTCGAGCGCCGCGCCCGCGAGGTGTGGGAGGCGCTCACCCGGCGGGCGTTCGAGGCGGCGTATGGCTGAGGCCGGGCGCACGGTGCGGGTGGACATGCACGTCCACACCCGCGTCTCCTCCGACTGCCTCACCCGCTTCGAGGCTTTGCTCGCGGCCATGGACGCGGCCGGGATCGACCGCGTCGTCGTCGCCGACCACAACGCGATCGACGGCGCGCTGCGGATGCGCGAGCTGGCGCCGGACCGCGTGCTGGTGGGCGAGGAGGTGAAGACGCGCGAGGGCCCCGACCTGATCGGGATCTTCCTGTCCGAGGCGATCCCGAAGGACACGCCGCTGGTGGAGACGGCCGAGCGGATCCGCGCGCAGGGCGGGGTCGTCTACGTCCCCCACCCCTTCGACACACGCCGCCGGGGCGGGGGCGCGCTCCTGGAGACCATCGCGCACCTGGTGGACGTGGTGGAGGCGCACAACGCGCGTACCTGGAAGCCCGGCGTCAACGAGCAGGGCGAGGCGTGGGCGCGCGCTCGCGGCCTCCTCCTGGGCGCGGGGAGCGACGCGCACACGCCGGGCGAGGTGGGGTCGGCCTACGTCGAGGTGCCTGCGTTCGAGCCCACCCGCGACGCCTTCCTCGCCGCGCTCGCCGCCGGGCGGGTGGCGGCGCGGGGCGTCTCGTCGCCCGTCGTGTCGGTCTACTCGACCTACGCCAAGGTGCACAAGATCGTCTTCCGCGGCTGATCCGGCTTTTACGGAATGAGCCTCACGCAGAGAAGCAGAGTCAGCAGAGAACTGCAAGGGGTGCTCTGCTGACTCTGCTTCTCTGCGTGAGATTGCAGTTTCTCGCTTGCCATGAGAGGAGTGTGGGATGCGCGGCGAGCCCCGCCACGCGATCGTGTGGATCGTGGTGCTGATCGGGATCACGGTGGGCGCCATCGTCCTCCTCGTGCGCCTTCATTCGACCGTGCTCTCGGTGGCGCGGGGCGGCACGCGGACGACGGTGCCCGTCGTCGACAGCGCCCGGACGAAGGCGGCGCCGCGCGACTCGGCGGACACGGGTTTCTGATCGCGCCCCGGGCGTCTACCTTGTCGCGCGTCTGAGTGTCGGCGAGGTGAAACGAGAGGGTGGAATCAGGGGGCTGCGGGAGAAGAGGGATTCCGATCGTCGGAGATCTCCGAAGTGGTTTGGAGAGATCCCGTAACCCGGTTGAAACCGGGGCTGGAACGGCACGAAGTCCGCCTTCGCGGATTCCCACGCCGACATCCGCGCGTTTCGACCAGCGCCGGTTTGATCCGCGCATCTCGAGGTCGGCGCTCGCGCCAGGCCGGCCCTCGCGCGCCGAGGGTCGCCTCGCAGTCCGCGAAGGCGCAATACCGTTTATCTAAGCACCAGGATAGCCGGTGGGGCCACCTTGGTGGACTGCTCACTTCGTCGCCGGACGGGGTAACGGCTCTGTTTTCGCTTGACGCCGCGCTTAACACTCCGCAGACGC
>DATACF010000067.1:0-3106 GCA_036259235.1 Longimicrobium sp.
CCCCCCTTCCGGAGCCGGCCGCCGCGACGAACGCGGAGGATCAGCGCGGATCGGGCCGGTGGACCAGCCACCCGCGCGCCTCGATCGCCGCCCGCGCTTCGTCGAGCCGGGCGCGGAGCGGGTCGGGGGAGAGCGCTGCGGCTGGACGCGGGCCGTCGATCACGACCGCGCCGCGCAGCCGGCGGAGCCCGTGGTCGAAGCGGCGCGGACACCGCGGGGGTGAGGTCCGGTACAACGCGGCTCCTGCGCGGAAGGTGAACGGAGTGACACCCTAAGGCTGGACGAGAGTGGACGATCCGTCAAGGGCGCGCGCGCTTTCGCCGTCCGGGCGCCCGCGATAGCTTCCGCCGGAGAGAGCCGGTCCCCTTCGCAGCCCCCGAAGCCCCACGGAAATGTCCGCGCGAGAGACGACGCAGGGCCGGTCGCCGTACGGCGTGCTGATCGCGGCGATCTTCGCCGTGCTCCTCCTGCTGTTCATCCACAGCGTGGCGGAGGTGCTCCTCCTCCTCTTCATCGCCGCGCTCTTCTCGCTGTACCTGGGGGCCATCACCGACTTCCTGGAGGCGCGGCTGCGCGTGCCCCGGCCGGCGGGGGTGCTGGCGGCGGTGATCTTCACGGGGGTGCTGGCGACGGGGATCGGGTGGCTGGTGGTGCCGCCGGTGCTGCGGCAGACGCAGGCGCTGGTGACGTCGCTCCCCGGGCTGGTGACGCTCTGGATGGAGAGCCTCCGCGGGCTGGTGGGGCGCTACCCGCTCCTGGCGTCGGTGATCGCGCCCGACGAGGTGCAGCGGCAGCTCTCGGGGGTGGTCTCGAACGCGGGGTCGTACTTCGCGGGGCTCTTCCCGTACGTCTTCGACGGGCTGCACGCGGTCATCAACATCATCAGCGTGCTGGTGATGGGGATCTACATGGCGCTCCGCCCCGAGGTGTACCGCGAGGGGGTGGTGCAGCTCTCGCCCCCGGTGCACCGCGAGCTGGTGCGCGACATCCTGGCCGACCTGAGCCGCTCCTTGCGCGCGTGGATCGGCGGCCAGATCCTGGCGATGTTCTTCCTGGGCGTCCTCACCTACATCGGCCTGGAGCTGCTGCGGGTGCCGTTCGCGCTGGCGTTCGGCGTCTTCACCGGCGTGGCGGTGCTCGTCCCCTTCTTCGGGACGCTGGTCTCCACGCTCCTTCCCGCCCTCTTCGTCCTGGGCGCCGACGGGGTGGTCCACGCGCTCCTGGTGGTCCTCCTCGGCGTGGTGATCCACGTGATCGAGGCCAACTTCGTCCATCCGCTGATCATGGAGCGGCGGGTGAAGATCCCGCCCGTGCTCTCGATCCTGAGCGTGCTGGTGATGTCGGAGCTCCTGGGCGTCGTCGGCCTCCTGGTGGCGGTCCCGGTGGTGGCCACGCTGATGGTCGTCATCCGCCGCATCTACGTGCACAGACTGCTGGAAGGAAAGGGCTTCCGCCGCTTCGTCCGCGACGCCCCCACCGAGGTCCGCGTCCCCGAGGGCGCGCTCCGCCTCGACCCCGCCCGCGTCAGCATCCCCGCGATCCTCGAAGAGGTCGGCGCGGCGCCAAGATGAAAAGAAAGTCCTGAGTCCCAAGTCCTAAGTCCTTAAGTGCCTTTACTCAGGACTTAGGACTCAGGACTTCCGCACTCACGCACTCACGCACTGTCTCCCATGGACTTCGCCCTCTCCGACTACCGCTACCTCGTCCTCGCCGAGGGGCTCTTCGGGCCGCAGACCAGCAAGACCGCCAACAGCGCCGTGCGCTACCTCCCCGACCGCGTGCTGGCGGTGATCGACTCGCGGAGCGCGGGGAAGACGGTGGAGGAGGTGCTGGGGTTCGGGGGCGGGATCCCCGTGCTGGGGAGCGTGGACGAGGGGCTGGGGCTCGGCGCCGACGCGGTGCTGGTGGGGATCGCGCCGCAGGGGGGGCAGCTCCCGCCCGAGTGGCGGCCCTGGCTCGACACCGCCATCGACGCGGGGCTCGACCTGGTGAGCGGGCTCCACTTCCACCTGGGCGACGACGCGGCGCTGGCGGAACGCGCCCGGGCGCGCGGGGTGCGCATCCACGACCTCCGCCGCCCCCCGGCCGACCTCCCGGTGTCGACGGGGAAGGCGCGCGAGGTGGAGGCGCTGGTGGTGCACACGGTGGGGACCGACTGCAACATCGGGAAGATGACGGCGGCGCTCCAGCTCCGCGGCGCGCTGGAGGGGCGGGGGGCGCGGGTGGGGTTCGCGGCCACCGGGCAGACGGGGATCCTGATCGAGGGGTGGGGGATCGCGGTCGACGCCGTGGTGGCCGACTTCATCGGCGGGGCGGCGGAGCGGCTGGTGCTCCGGGCGGCGGAGGGGAACGACGTGGTCTTGGTGGAGGGGCAGGGGTCGCTGGTGCACCCCGGCTACTCGGGGGTGACGCTGGGCCTCCTCCACGGCTCCATGCCCGACGCCCAGGTCCTCTGCCACCAGCCCTCGCGCGCCTGCCCGTTCAGCTACGGGCAGCACTACCAGTGGATGCGCCTCCCCACGGTGCCGGAGATGATCCGCATCTGCGAGGGCGCCATCGCCCCCCTGCGCCCGGCGCCGGTGATCGGCGTGGCGCTCAACACCTGGGACCTCTCGGACGAGGAGGCGAAGGCCGCCATCGCCCGCGTCCAGGACGAGACGGGGCTCCCGGCCACCGACCCCGTGCGCTACGACCCCGCGCCGCTGGCGGAAGCGGTGCTGGCGGCGGCGGAGCGGAAGCGCGCGGAGCGGGCGTAGTCAGCGACCGGTTCGCGCCGCCGCCGGTCGTGTCATTCCGAGCGAGGAACGAGCCGAGGAATCTAGCCGGCGCGCCGGGGGACCCATCGATCCGCGACGATCTGGGCGAGCGATGTCCCGGTCGCAGGGATTCGGGATCGCGAGCGGAGGCGAGGGCCGACGCCGAGCGCGACGCCGTCCCCCAGCCATGCGGTTGAAACCGCGCCTGGAAAGGCACGAAGTCCGCCTTCGCGCAATACCGTTCACTTTGTTCGTTAGATGTGCTATATTGGGCATTATCCCTAGCCAGGAGGCCCGATGGCACGCACGAGGAACTTACGTTCGAAGTCAGAGCGGCTGACGGACTTGAT
>DATACF010000068.1:0-3231 GCA_036259235.1 Longimicrobium sp.
GTCCGCTTCTCGGCGTAGAGGAAGGCGAGGAAGGGGACGACGGTGGAGGCGATGGAAAACAGGAACCCCCCGCCCACCGTCCCGGTGTTGGCGGCGCCGTTGACGAACCCCTGCGCGGCGCACGCCATGGCCCATCCCCCCACGGCGCGGTGCGCCCACGGCTCCACCCGCCAGAGCGCCGCGGCCCCCACGCCGGCCAGGACGAGCCCGGCCCCGCCGACCAGCCGGGAGACCAGCGAGACGGGGTGGGTCCAGTCGGGCCCCTCCCACAGGAAGGAGACGAACGAGATCGCGGTGTGGACGGCGAGGAGTCCCGCCAGAATGGCGAAGCCGGTGGGGCGCGGGATCGGGGGCATCGTCGGTCGCCTTCCGTTCAGGGGATCCGGCGCTGTGCGGGGCGGGCGAGCGTCGTCCCCAGGCGGCGGCGGACGTAGGCGCGCACCAGGAAGAGCGCCGTCCCCGGCCCGGTGGCGAAGACGACGACCACGAGGAGCCACTCCTCGAAGAGGATGTGCCCCAGCGCGGGGAGGCCGGCGGCGAAGAGGAGGACGAGCGAGAGCGCCCACCCGCCGAACGCGCGCCACGCCCACCGCTCCACGCGGTAGAGCGCCACCGCCGTGACCCCCGCCAGCGCCAGGTTGCAGGCCATCAGGAAGCGCCCCACCAGCGCCAGCGGCCGCGGCGCCTCCATCGGCGCGGTCGCCATCAGCGCCATCAGGAGGACGGCCGCGATGCAGACGAGGCTGAACGCCAGGAGGACGAAGCCGATGGGGGGGCGCGGACGGCGCATGGCGGCCTGTCGAAGGGGGGCGGACGCCGCGGACGGGTCTTCTTACGGCGCCCGCGGCTCCCGCGTTTCGGGCTTCAGTACTTCGGGACCGAGGGGTCGACCTCGTCGGACCAGGCGAGGATCCCGCCCTTGAGGTTGAGGAGGCGCGGGTACCCCTGCGCGCGGAGGAAGCCCAGCGCCTTCGCGCTCCGGGCGCCGGAGCGGCACTGGAGGACGATCTCCTCGTCCGGGTCGATCTCGCCCGCGCGCTGCGGGAGCTCGCCCAGGGGGATCAGCCGCGCCCCGTGCGCCTCCAGGTTCCCGATCTCCCACTCGAAGGGCTCGCGCACGTCGACGATGGTGAGGCGGTCGCCGCGGTCGAGGCGCGCCTTGAGCTCGGTGGGGGTGATCTCGGGGGTCTCGTCGTCCATCGGCCGGGTCTCGGTCTCGTCGTCGCGCGCTCCGGCCGAGGGGAGGCCGCAGAAGCGCTCGTAGTCGATCAGCTCGCGGATCGTGGGCGCCTCGCCGCACGCCGGGCAGGCGGGGTCGCGCCGGAGCCGCATCTCCCGGAACCTCATCCGCAGGGCGTCGAAAAGCAAGAGACGGCCGACCAGCGTCTCGCCCGCGCCCAGGAGGAGCTTGAGCGTCTCGGCGGCCTGGATGCACCCCACGATCCCCGGGAGGACGCCCAGGACGCCCCCCTCGGCGCAGTTGGGGACGAGCTCCGGCGGCGGCGGCTCGGCGAAGAGGCAGCGGTAGCAGGGCCCGTGCGGGGGGTGGAAGACCGACGCCTGCCCCTCCCAGCGGAGGATGGAGCCGTAGACGTTGGGCTTCCCCAGGAGGACGCAGGCGTCGCTGAGGAGGTAGCGGGTGGGGAAGTTGTCGCTCCCGTCGACCACCACGTCGTAGCCGGCCAGGATGCCGAGGGCGTTGCCGGAGGTGAGGCGCACGGGGTACGGCTCGACGTGGACGTGCGGGTTGACCTCGCCGATCCGCTCGCGCGCCGACTCCAGCTTGGGGCGCCCCACCGCCGCGGTGGAGTGGATCACCTGCCGCTGGAGGTTGGTCGTCTCGACGTGGTCGAACTCCACGATCCCCAGCGTCCCCACGCCGGCCGCCGCCAGGTACAGCGCCGCGGGCGACCCCAGCCCCCCCGCCCCCACCAGGAGGACGCGCGACGCCTTGAGCCGCCGCTGCCCGGCCGGCCCCACGTGGGGGAGGATCAGGTGCCGCGCGTACCGAAGCGTCTCGTCCGGCGTCAGCGCGGGGTCGTGTTCGTTCGTGTCCTCGAGAATGCTCATCGTTCTCCGTAGATCATCGCTCCCGGAACGTTAACCCCCCCGGGAGCGGCAATCCAGGCAGACGGTGAGGCGCCGTCGCTCGCCCTTCTTCGCGGACGGTCGGAATGTCGGACGCTGCGCTCGAAGCCATCCTGTCGTTCATCGACCGCGAGATGCGGGAACATCCCGAACAGGTCCGGCCGCTCTCCGCCCACCCGCTCGCGCGGGCGGAAGAGCCGGTCGGGGATGTCGAGGTGGATTTGGACGAAAGGCTGGACGACGAAGTCACGCTGCCGTGACGGACGGTGGCGCGGGGCTTGAATGGGGGGCGGGGGGGCGGTAGTCTTCCACCGCCACACGCGCGGGGGAGAAGGGCTTCCCCGACCGCCGAACCACGGGCTCCGCGGCCAGGGACATGGACCTTCTTCTCACGTTCGTCGACTACTTCCGCCATCTCGACACGCACCTCGAGACGCTGACGAGCCAGTACGGCGCCTGGACGTACGGCATCCTCTTCGCGATCATCTTCTGCGAGACGGGGCTGGTGGTGACCCCCTTCCTCCCGGGCGACTCGCTCCTCTTCGCGGCGGGCGCGCTGGCGACGTCGGGGTCGCTCAACGTCGTCTTCATGTGGGTGCTGCTGATGATCGCGGCGGTGGCGGGCGACACCGTCAACTACTGGGTCGGGCACCAGGTGGGGGTGCGCGTCTTCAAGCCCGACGCCAAGATCCTGAAGACGGCGTACCTCGAGAAGACGGAGCACTTCTTCGAGAAGTACGGGGGGAAGACGATCATCCTCGCCCGCTTCATGCCGATCGTCCGCACCTACGCGCCCTTCGTGGCGGGGGCGTCGCGGATGAACTATCCGAAGTTCCTCCTGTACAACGTGGTCGGGGGCTTCATCTGGGTCACCCTGTTCGTGTGGGCGGGCTTCTTCTTCGGGAACATCCCGTTCATCAAGCGGAACTTCGAATACGTGGTGATCGTGATCATCCTCCTCTCCGTGGCCCCGGCGATCTGGGAGTACGTCCGGCACCGGCGCGCCGGCCCGGCGGCGGTGTGACGCCCATGCGCCTCCGCCTCCCGCTCTGCGCGCTCGCGCTGGCCGCGCTCCTGGCGCCCGCCGCCGCGCGCGCCCAGGCCGAGCCCGACACCCTCGACGCCCCGCGCGACACCATCGTC
>DATACF010000069.1:0-5400 GCA_036259235.1 Longimicrobium sp.
TGGAGTCGCTGGTGCTGCCGGCCCGGGTCCGCGACTACTCCCCCGCCATGCTCGACGAGCTGACCAGTGCCGGCGAGGTGCTGTGGGCCGGCGCCGGCGGGCTGCCCGGCGGTGACGGCTGGGTCAGCCTGGTCCCGGCCGACCTCGCCCCGCTGCTGCTGCCCGAGCGCGAGCCAAACGCCACCAAGCGCACGACCGCCCGGGCGGAGGCGCTCCTCGAACGCCACGGCGTGCTCACCCGGGGGGCGGCCATGGCCGAGCAGGTCAGCGGCGGCTTCTCCGCCGTCTACCCGGTGCTGCGGGCGTTCGAGGAGAACGGGCGCGCGCGGCGCGGTTACTTCGTCGAGACGCTGGGCGCCGCGCAGTTCGGCACGCCGGGATCGATCGACCGGCTGCGCAGCTTCGCCTCGCCCGACCGGACGCCGGCGCAGATCCACGGCGCCGCCGCCCGGAGCCGATCGCCCGGGCGCGTCCCTTCGAGGAGGAACATCCCGAACGGGAGCCACCACGCCAGGTCGTTGAACACCAGGAGCGAGAGCATCCGCACGGGAAGCTCCCCGCCGGTGGCCGCCATCGTCAGGAGCCCCGCGGGCCCCAGCACCTTCCCCAGCAGCCCCACCGCGATGATCGGCCCCGCCGCGTCCAGCCGCCGCGCCGCGTGCAGGTACAGGAGCCCGTAGACGCCCACCACCATCCCCAGGCACGCCCAGATGGACGGGTACCGCGGCGCCCCGAGCTCGAAGACGCGGAAGAACGCCCCCGGCCACACCCCCGCCCATGCCCCGAACGCCAGGTTGTAGATCCCCGCCGCCGCGAACACCGTCCGGTAGACGCGCCGCCGGAACGGGTCGGCGACCACGGCGGCGCCGGACGATACGGCTTCGACTGGCGGCGGGTGAAGGGAAGCGGAGAGCGGGAGCGTGGAGGACATGGAGAGGGATCGAGTCGGGATCGAGGAGATGAAGGGCGCCGGGGCTGGTTGCCCGCCGCGCACGTGACGTGCATGTTGCGCGCGAACGAACCTCAACACAACGGGCACCCGAATGATCCGCACGCTCCTCGCCGCGCTGGCCGCGGCGCCGCTGGCGCACGCCGCGGCCTCCGCGCAGGACACCGCCTACTTCCAGCAGGGCGTCGACTACCGCATCGAGGCGCGGCTCGACGAAGACAGCGACGTGCTGCACGGCCGCGCGCGGCTGCGCTACACCAACCGCTCGCGCACCGCGCTCGACACGCTCTACCTCCACCAGCACCTCAACGCCTTCCGCCCGAACAGCGCCTGGGCCCGGCGCGAGCTGGAGTACGGCGAGCGGCGCTTCACCGACCTCGGCCCCGAAGAGCACGCCTTCGAGCGCTTCACCGCCGTCACCGTCGACGGGCGGGCGGTGGCGCCGGTCTACCCCGGCGCGCCCGACTCCACGGTGGTCGCCCTCCCGCTCGCCGCGCCGCTGGCGCCGGGGGCCTCGGTGACGGTGGCGATGGACTGGGACGCGCGCCTCTCCACCCTCCCGCGGCGCCAGGGGCGGCGCGGGCGGCATTTCGACTTCGCGCAGTGGTACCCGCGCGTCGCCGTCTTCGACCGCGCCGGGTGGGCGGCGCAGGCGCTCCTCCCGCAGGGCGAGTTCTACGGCGAGTTCGCCCGCTACGACGTCACCCTCGACGTCGCCGCCGACCAGAAGATCGGCTCCACCGGCGTCGCCGTCGAGGGCGACCCCGGCTACGAGCCGGCTTCCGCCGGGCGCCCCGTGCAGGCCGGCGCCGCCGAGGCGCTGGGGCTGTTGCCGGGCGAGGCGGCGCAGGGGCGGAAGCGCGTCCGCTTCGTGGCCGACTCGGTCCACCACTTCGCCTGGAGCGCCGACCCCGCGTTCATCCACGACTTCGCCCTCCGCACCGCCGTCTTCGACGCGCCGGGCGGGAGCTTCGGGAGCGCGGGGAGCCAGACGCTCCCGGGGATCCACGTCCTCTACCTCCCCGGCGACACCGCGTGGGACGAGCGGGTGGTGCTGCGGCGCACCTACGACGCGCTCACCTGGATGGAGGGGCTCTTCGGGCCGTATCCCTGGCCGCAGCTCACCAACCTCCACCGGCTGGAGGGCGGCGGCACCGAGTTCCCCATGCTGGTGATGAACGGCTCGGCGGGCGAGGGGCTCATCGTCCACGAGGTCGCCCACCAGTGGCTCCACGGGATCCTCGCCAGCAACGAGTTCCGCGAGGGGTGGCTCGACGAGGGGTTCGCCTCGTTCGCCACCAACTGGTACTTCGAGGCGAAGGGCGACACCGGCGTCTGGCGGAACACCATGCTCGTCCTCGAGCGGATGGAGCGGACGGATTCCGTGCAGCCGATCGCCCTCCCCGGCGCCGCCTTCCGCTCGCCGCGCCTCTACACGGCCATGACCTACACCAAGGCCTCCGCCGTCTACCGGATGCTCCGCGACCTCCTGGGCGAGGAGACCTTCCGCCGCGTGCTGCGTGAGTACTACGCCCGCCACCGCCTCCGCCACGTCACCGGCGCCGACTTCCAGCGCGTGGCCGAGGACGTGAGCGGGCGCGACCTCGACTGGTTCTTCGGGCAGTGGATCGAGCGCACCGACGGGCTCGACTACGGCGTCGTCTCCGCGCGCGCCGCCCCGGCCGGCGGCGGGCGCTGGCGGACGCGGGTGACGGTGCAGCGCACCGGCGCGGCGTGGATGCCCGTCACCGTGCAGGTGGGCGACGTCACCCGGCGGCTGGAGGGGCGCGGACGCCGTCAGAGCTTCGAGGTCGTCACCGCCACGAAGCCCGCCGAGGTCCTGGTCGACCCCCGCTGGGTGCTGATCGACCCCGACCGGTCGAACAACCGCTTCCCGGTGCAGTAGCGGCGTATGGAGACGCCGCGCCTGGCCTGGCTCCTGGTGGCCCTCGGCGGCGCCGCGGGGGCCGTGGCGCGCTTCGGCGTGGCGCGGTGGGCGGCCGAGCGGTGGGCGGGGCCCTTCCCCTGGGGCACCTTCGCGGTCAACGTGGCCGGGTCGCTCGTCCTCGGCTTCCTCCTCGGCGCCTTCCCCGCCCCCGACGCCTGGCGGGTACGCACGCTGCTGGGCGTCGGCTTCTGTGGCGGCCTCACCACCTTCAGCACCTTCGCCTACGAGGCCGCCGCCCTCCTCCAGGCCCGCGATCACACGACGGCGCTCGCCTACGCCGCCGCCAGCCTCGCCGCCGCCCTCCTCGCCGTCTTCGCCGGCCTCGCCCTCGGCGCGCGGCTGGCGGGGTGAATTCGAAGGGAGGATTCGATGCGCTACAGGGGATACTCCGCCCGGGTCGAGCGTGACGAGGAGGAGCAGGTCCTCCGCGGCCGCGTCGAAGGAATCCGGGACATCGTCACCTTCGAAGCCGCCCGCGAGGAGGACGTCGAGCGCGCGCTCCGCGCTAATCTATCACCTGGCTGACATACAAGGATGACCCCGGTCGCGGATCGGGGGCGAGATCGCGAAGCTCCGGCAGCAGTTTGTCTCGACGCGCCGCTCCGCCGTATCGCGCGACCCTGGAAACGCTTGTGAATCCACGGACACCCGCCGCATCCGCCCCCGATCTTCCTTGCAACCCTCTTCCCGCCCCACGCATCTGACCGGATGCCCGGTGGCGGAGGCGGAGCCTGTCCGCGTCCGCCGGAATCGTCACAGCGCCGGCGGGGCGGACGGCGGCCCCGCGGCGCCAGCGCACCAAGAGGGATCAATGAAGCGAACCTGGGTCTGCCTGGGCGTCCTCCTGCTGGTCGGCGCGCAGAGCGTGGACGCGCAGCAGTGCCGCCGCTACCGCAACGGCCGCGTCACCGTCTGCGAGCGCGAGGACCGCGACCGGGCGCGGGAGCGCGAGCGCGTCCGCGAGACCCGCGTGCGGCACGAGCGCCGCGCGCGGGGCGGCAACGACATCGAGTTCGGCGTCCGCGGCGGCTACGACTTCGGCGAGGAGACGGGGATGGCGGGGGCGCAGCTCCGCCTCCCGCTCGCCGGGCCGGTCGCCCTCTCCCCCAGCGCCGACGTCTTCTTCGACGAGGCCGCCACCGAGTGGCAGCTCAACGGCGACCTCCTCCTCCGCCCGCGCTCGCTGGCCGGGCTCTACGGCGGCGCGGGCGTCGCCTTCGTGAACGGCGACCTCGACTCCGACGGCGACGACGGCACCGAGGTGGGATACAACCTCGTCGTCGGCCTCGACGCCGGGGGGCGGATCGGCGACACCAGCATCCGCCCCTTCGTGGAGGGGCGCTGGACCGACGTCGACGAGTACGACGCCTTCCGCCTGGTGGCCGGGATCAACGTCCCCGTCGGCCGCCGCGGCTGGTAAGGCCGGCTTCGACGAAGGAAAGCGCCCGGCGCCGGAGATCCGGCGCCGGGCGCTTCGCGTCGTCAGCCTGGCGGCGCCTCGCGAGCCTGGCCGGGAGACCCTTCGGCGCCTATCCTTGCGGGACTCTTCATCCCGCACCCCGTTTCGCCACAGGAGCCTTCATGCCGACCGCCTCGCCCGCCGCGCCCGGAAGCTGGGTCACCCCCGCCAACCCGCTCACCGCCTCGATCTTCACCAGCGCCTCCGCGTTCATGGCCGACCTCCAGCCGGCCGACACCGTCTACTCGTACGCGCAGCCGGCCTCGGGCGACGCGCCGCTGGTGGCGCCGCCGGGCGGGAACCCCGCCGTGTGCGGGTGCCCGCGGATCACCGCCGCCCCCGCGTCGCGCACCGACTGCACGGGGTGGCTGGCGTACGTCCTCCAGTCGTGGGCCCCCGCCCACTACGCCCAGGCGAAGGCGTTCCGCGACGCGCATTTCGCGGCCGACGCGTGCCCGTGGCCGCGGGCCTACATCTGGTACCAGTACCTCCGCTACGGGTCGCCGGAGGCGTACTTCGAGGTGAGCACCTCGCTGGAGGGGGTGGCCCCCGGCGACTTCGTCGTGTGGGCGCTGGGCGACTGGGCGTCGGAGACGGGCGTGCCGCCGACGCCGCCCCAGGGCGACACGGGCCACGTGGCGGTGGTGATGGCGCCCGCCGCCAACCTCCCGCCCCTCCCCCAGGTCCAGGCGGCCGGACAGGCGCCCGGGACGCAGGCGGTGGGGGTGGCCGTGGCCGACTCGTCCACCCTCCAGCACCTGAGCCTGGGGGAGTACGCCGACCGGCGCCTCACCGCCAACCCGCAGTGCGCCTCCCGCGACGAGGACGGGGGCGGGGGATGGGGGGGATCACCTTCGCGGCAGACGGGAGCGGCGCGCCGGTCCAGTTCTGCTTCGACATCTCCGAGGCGGGGGGACACTTCCACGCGCCCGGGACCGACCAGAACGGCGACCTGGCGCTCCTGGTGGCGCGCCCGCGCCCGGTGGCCTCCGCCGGGTGAGCCGCGCGCTCCGGGAGACGCAGGAAGGGCCGGAGCCCGCCGGC
>DATACF010000070.1:0-2202 GCA_036259235.1 Longimicrobium sp.
CCCCCCCCGGTGCCTTTTTGTCGCCCCCCGTCCGGAACACGTGCGCAGGCGCGTTCTACCGCTTCGGCGGGGACGCGGGAACGTTTGCCGGCGGCGCCGGTACACTCCGCGCGTCCCGCCTCCGTCCGGCCCCGAGACCCCGACCCACGCCCGATCTCCGATGCGACTTTCCATCTTCCCCGCCGCCCTGGCGGCCGCCCTCTTCTGCGCCGCCCCCCTCTCCGCCCAGGGAAACGTCCTCGAGTTCGGCGGCGACCGCCGCATGACCGAGCAGGACGCCTACCGGAGCGGGGTGGGGCGCCAGGTCAACGACGCCCTGGAGCTCTGGCGCGCGGCGTGGAACGCCGACGACGCCGACCTGGCCGCGCTCCGCTACGCCCGCGACGCCCGGGTGGCGCTCCCCGGCGCGGGCGAGGTGGAGGGGCGGGCGGCGATCCGCGACGCCCTGGCCGGCTTTCTCCGCGGGCACGGCGCGGTGAACCTCCGCGTCCTCCGCTTCTACACCAGCGGAAACCTCGCCTACCGTCTCGACCACGTGGTCCTGCAGGGTGACGGCGGGGCCGTGGAGACGTGGACGGCGATGACCGTCCTGCGCCGCGAGGGCCCCCGTGAGTGGGCCATCGAGGCCCAGCTCTTCACCCCCGCCGCCGCGGCCCCGCAGGGGGCGGCGAACGCGGGCGGGTCGGACGGGAGTGGAAGTCCTGAGTCCTGAGTCTCGGGTCCTGAACGTTCGGCTTGAGCTCCGTGTGGGGCTAGCCACGTTGAACGGCGTTTCTCACACAGAGGGCACAGAGGACACAGAGGGGCTCCGTCGTGGACGGGGCCCCTTCTCTTTTCTCCATCCCTGGCGCGGGTCGGTCCGCGGGGTCCGGCCCGGGAGCCCACGCCATTTCGCAGAGGTCGGTCCGGGAACAGAAACGGATAAAGGTCTCACGCAGAGCCAGCAGAGAACAGCTCGCAGTTCCTCCGCTGACTCTGCGTGAGACTCTTCTCCTGACTTCATTCAATCCTCAGGACCGAGGACTCAGGACTCAGGACTTTAGGACTTGGCACTCGAACGACGAGGGCCCGCCCCCATCCCGGGAGCGGGCCCTCGCGGTTCAGCCTTCGGGCGGGGGTCAGAACCCGTCGAAGTTGATCAACCGGACGTCGATGATCAGCGTGGAGTTGGGCGGGATGATGAACTCGCCCTTGTCGTTCCGCCTCCCCTCGGCGCCGTAGGCCAGCGCGGGGGGGATGATCAGCCGGCGGCGGCCGCCGGTGCGCATCCCCAGGATCCCCTGGTCGAGCCCCTGGATCACCAGCCCCTGGCCCAGCTCGAAGGAGATCGGCTGCCCCGCGTCGACGCTGCTCTCGACCTTGGTGCCGTTCTCGAGGAAGACCTCGTAGTGGATGGCGACCGCGGGGTAGATGGTGTCGTTGCCGTCACCCGCGTTGGTGACGATGCAGAGGAGGGCGGTGTCGCCCACCCCGGCCTGCGTGTCGAGGTAGCGGAGCCCGTTGGCGTAGACGACGGTGTCGCCCTTGGTGGTGCTGGCCGGCGGCGCCGGGCGGGCGCACTCGGGGATGATCGGCTCGATGTCGAGGCCGTTGTCGCACGCGGCGGCGAAGGTCACCAGCGCCGCGGCGGCGAAGATCAGACGAGGGATTCGCAACGTAGCCTCCCGGAGGTTTAGAAGAGTCCGCGCAGCGACGACCGCACGGGGTTTTGGAGCAAGTTCGGCGCCGCCCCGGCCGACCGGGGGGGGCGCGGAGGGCGGGGTGAAGGCGGGCGGCCGGGGGCTCCCGGCGCGTGCTCTCCGTGGTCAGAACGTCCGTCCCCCGCGTGTTCTGACACCCCGCCCCGCCCGTGGGAGCCGGAGCGCCTGCGTACACCGCGGGGCGCGAAAAGTCCCGCGGGGGCGGGCGGCCGCGCTGGACACGCGCGGGGCGGGGGCGTTAATGTCCGTGGATGCCCCCGCGGCGCGCCGCGTGCGGCGGAAACGTCCGCACCGGCGCCGCTCCCGCGTTCTCTCCCGAAGGGGGACCCCACGGGTCCCGGATGGCACTCTCTTCACACACCGGAGGGCCGTACCCATGCGAAGCTCCATCCTGGCCGCCGCGATCCTCGCCGCGGCCCTCTCGCTGGCCGCTCCCGACGCCGCCGCGCAGGCCGGGCCCGCCGCCAGCGTCCGCGCCCGCCGCTCGGGGGCGTCGGGGCAC
>DATACF010000071.1:0-3470 GCA_036259235.1 Longimicrobium sp.
GGGGGCGTGGACCGGCCGCCGTCGAGACGTAGCGGAAGAGCCGTCTTCCGCGTCTCAGGCGAAGGGCCGCGACGCCTCGTCCAGGCGGGCCACCTCCTCCGCGCCGAGCTCCAGCCGCGGCGCCGCCATCAGCTCGGCGAGCTGCTCCACCCGCGTGGCGCTCGCCAGGGGCGCCGTCACCGTGGGCTTCGCCAGGAGCCAGGCCAGCGCGACCGTCGCCACCGCCGCGCCGCGCGCCTCCGCGACCTCGCGGAGGGCGTCCACCACCCGCAGCCCGTCCTCGTTCAGGTACTCCTTCACCTTCCGGCCGCGGGCGGCGCCCTCCAGGTCCGCGGGGGTGCGGTACTTCCCGCTCAGGAAGCCGCTGGCCAGCCCGTAGTAGGGGAAGACCAGCAGCCCGTGCTCCTCGGCCAGCGGCGCGACGCTCCGCTCGTAGTTGCGGCGGCCGACCAGGTTGTACTCGGGCTGGAGCGCCACCGGCACCGCCAGGCCGTTCTCGCGCGCCGTCCGCATCCACGCCGCGATGCGCTCCGGCGACACGTTGGAGATCCCCACCGCGCGCACCTTCCCCTCGCGCACCAGCCGGTCGAAGGCGCCGGCGATCTCCTCGATGGGCCGCCCTGCCTCGTCGTAGTGGGCGTAGTACAGGTCGATGGTGTCCGTCTGCAGCCGCCGCAGCGACGCCTCGGCCGCGCGGGCGATGTTTTCGGGGGCGAGCCCTTTGAATTCGGGGTGAGCGCCGACCTTGGTGGCGATCAGCACCGACGCCCGGTTCCCGCGCCGGCGCATCCACTCGCCGAGGATCGTCTCCGACTCGCCCCCGCGGTTCCCGGGCTTCCAGTACGCGTACGCGTCCGCCGTGTCGATGAGGTTGCCGCCGCCCTCCACGAAGGCGTCCAGCACCGCCTCCGACGCCGCGGCGTCCGTGGTGTTCCCGAAGGTGTTTCCGCCCAGCCCCAGGGGAAAAAGCTCCAGCGGGGAGTCGCCGATCCGGGTCATGGCCTCTCGCGTGTGGTTCGGGGTCGTGGCGTGCGCCGCGCCGTCGTGCGCGGCCCGGCCGGGTGCGCGGCACGAGCGGTGCCGCGCCGGCCCGGCGCAAGATAGAATCCGGCGACGAAGAAGAGAACCTCGGCGCGGAGGCTGCGCCCTACGCCGCCTCTGGCCCGCGCCCTGCACGCGGGGTATCTTGTCCGCGCATTCCGGACGAACCTTCGCGGCGCCCGCGCGGTACACAAGCGCGTCCGGGCCCGCGAGATCCTTTTAGACACGAAGCACCATGGCGACCACGACCCGCAAGAAGCCGGCGGCGCAGGCGGCCGGGCCCACGCTCGACCGCGACACCCTGCTGGGCTTCTACCGCACGATGCTCCTGGCGCGGCGGCTGGACGACAAGGAGATCCAGCTCAAGCAGCAGAACAAGATCTTCTTCCAGATCTCCGGCGCCGGCCACGAGGGCGTGCAGGTGGCCGCGGCCGCCCACGCGAAGCCGGGGCACGACTGGTTCTACTTCTACTACCGCGACCGCGCCTTCTGCCTGGCGCTGGGGATGACCCCCCTCGACCAGCTCCTCCAGGCCGTCGGCGCCGAGGCCGACCCCTCCTCCGGCGGGCGCCAGATGCCCGCGCACTGGGGGCACCGCGACCTCAACATCGTCTCCACCTCCTCCCCCACCGGGACCCAGTTCCTCCAGGCCGTGGGCACCGCCGAGGCGGGGCTGCGCGCCGAAAAGCTGGGCGAGCCGCTGGTCGAGGCCACCCAGGCGAAGGGCGACGAGATCGTCTGGGTGACCACCGGCGACGGGACCACCAGCGAGGGCGAGTTCTGGGAGAGCCTGAACTCGGCGTGCAACCTCGGCGTCCCCGTCCTCTACATCGTCGAGGACAACGAGTTCGCCATCTCCGTCCCCGTCGAGGTCAACACCGCCGGCGGGAGCATCAGCAAGCTGGTGGCCGGCTTCCCCGGCCTCCTGGTGCTGACCTGCGACGGCACCGACGTCGTCGAGAGCTACGAGGTGCTGGGGCGGGCGGTGGAGTACTGCCGGGAGCGGAAGGGCCCGGCGCTCGTCCACGCCAAGGTCATCCGCCCGTACAGCCACTCGCTCTCCGACGACGAGAAGTTCTACAAGACCGACGCCATGCGGGCCGACGAGGCCCGGCGCGACCCCATCACCCGGTGCGCGGCGCTCCTCCTGGAGCAGGGCCACGCCACCCAGGCCGACCTCGACCGGATCGCGGCCGAGGTCGACGCCGAGATCCAGCGGGCGACGGAAGAGGCGCTCGCCTCGCCGCAGCCGGACCCGTCGACGGCGATGCGCTACCTCTTCTCGCCCGACGTCGACCCCACGGCCGAGCAGTTCGACACCGAGGACGACCCGCGCTTCTCGGGGAACGAGACGACGATGGTCGACCTGATCAACGCCACCCTCCGCGACGAGATGCGGCGCGACCCGCGGATCGTCGTCTTCGGCGAGGACGTGGCCGACTGCTCGCGCGAGGAGATGCTGGAGCAGGTCAAGGGGAAGGGCGGCGTCTTCAAGGTCACCGCCGGCCTCCAGCGCGAGTTCGGGGGGACGCGCGTCTTCAACTCGCCGCTCGCCGAGGCCAACATCGTCGGCCGGGCGGTGGGGATGGCGGTGCGGGGGCTCAAGCCGGTGGTCGAGATCCAGTTCTTCGACTACATCTGGCCGGCGATGATGCAGATCCGGGGCGAGCTGGCCACCATGCGCTACCGCTCCAACAACTCGTACACCTCGCCGGTGGTCATCCGCGTCACCTACGGCGGCTACCTCAAGGGCGGCTCCATCTACCACTCGCAGACGGGCGAGTCGATCTTCGCGCACTGCCCGGGGCTGCGCGTCGTCCTCCCCTCGACGGCGGTGGACGCGGCGGGGCTCCTCCGCACGGCGATCCGCTCGGAGGACCCGGTCCTCTTCCTCGAGCACAAGCACCTGTACCGCCAGGTCTACAACAAGGGGCAGTATCCCGGCCCCAACTTCATGATCCCCTTCGGCAAGGCGAAGACGGTGCGGCCGGGGACGGACGTGACCATCGTGGCGGTCGGCGCGCTGGTGCAGCGCTCGCTGGTGGCGGCGAAGACCGCGGCCGAGAAGCACGGAATCGAGGCCGAGGTCATCGACCTCCGCACGGTGTCGCCCCTCGACATGGAGACGGTGGCCGAGTCGGTGCGGCGGACCAGCCGGGTGATCGTGGCGCACGAGGACTCGCTCTCGTGGGGGATCGGCTCCGAGATCGCCGCCCGCATCGCCGACGACTGCTTCGCCTGGCTCGACGCCCCGGTGAAGCGGGTGGCGTCGATGGACACCTGGGTCGCCTACGCCCCCCAGGTCGAGCGCGCCATCCTCCCCGAGCCCGAGGACGTCCTCAAGGCCATCGAGGAGATCGTGGCGTACTGACGCCGCGTCTTCGGCCGACCGGAAAAAGAGCGCCCCGCACGGCACATGCCGGGCGGGG
>DATACF010000072.1:0-3767 GCA_036259235.1 Longimicrobium sp.
GAGCTGGTTGTTGTTCCCGACGACGAAGCGGTCGAAGGTGTAGCGCGGGTTGAGCGGCGCGCTGGGGCGCGCGGGGGCCGAGGCGCCGGCGTGCGGGTGCGCGGCGGGCGACGGGGCGTGCACGGCGGGCGCGCCTTGCGCCTGCGGAGCGGACGGGTGCACGGACGGAGGCGCGAGCTCGAGGGGGGGAGGGGGCACGGCGGCGGGCTTGCCGTTGGCCTGGAACTGGACCGACAGGGTGAAACGGCGCCCGAAGAGCTGCTCGCCGATCCCGGCCAGGAGCTCCGCGTACTTGTCCTCGACCCAGTCGACCGCGAAGGGGTTGGGAGTGGACACCACCAGGAGGTCCTGCGAGATGGCCACCGCCTGCGTGGGGGCGAGCCAGGTCCGGAAGGCCTGCTCGGGGAGCGCCCGGCGCGCTCCGTCGAGTATCCGTGACCAGACCTCTCCGGCCGTGAGCTCCATCATCCCCCTGACAGTGTCTGCGCCCTTCCGAACGGTAGCGGCGCAACCTAGAGACGCGCTGTGGAAAAGTCAAGGAAACGGCGTATTTACTTACGTTTCCGGAGGTTGCGCGCCCCCCGCGCGCCGGGTGTCCCCGAGGGGCCGGACGATGTCCAAGGTGTGTCACGAACGCCGGCTCCACGGGTCGTGATACGGTGTGCAACAGGAGCGCTTTCCATCCACAAGAGGCCTTTTTGGGGCGCGGTCCTGTTCCTCCGTGCTCGTCCACCTTGACTCCGGCATCTTGGAGGTGGATTCTAATATCATGGAAACGACTTCCACCGACCTCCACGCGCGCCTCGCCGCCCGCGTCCGCGCGCTCCGGGGGGACCGCGGTCTCACGCTCGACGCCCTGGCCTCTCGCGCGGGGGTGAGCCGCTCCATGATCTCGCTCGTCGAGCGGGGCGAGAGCAGCCCCACCGCCGCCGTCCTCGACCGGATCGCGGCGGGGCTCGGCGTCACCCTCGCCTCCCTCTTCGCCGACGGGCCCCGCGCGGACGCCCAGCCCCTCTCCCGCCGCGCCGGCCAGACGGCCTGGCGCGACCCGGAGACGGGGTACGTGCGCCGCAACCTCTCGCCCCCGGGCTTCCCCTCCCCGCTGGAGCTGGTGGAGGTCGTCCTCCCCGCCGGCGCCCGCGTGGCCTACGACACGCCGGGGCGCGCGGCGGGCGTCGGCCAGCAGGTGTGGGTGATCGAAGGGCGCGTGGACCTCACCGCCGGCGGCGCCACGCACGACCTCCGCGCGGGCGACTGCCTGGCCATGCGGCTGGACGGTCCCGTCGTCTTTCGCAACCCGGGGGACGGGGACGCGCGCTACGTCGTCGCCCTCGCCGCCGACCCGCTTCCGCGCCGGGGGACAGGATGACCGGGCCGTTCACCCTCCGCCCCCTGACCGGGGCCGAGGCCGCCTCGCGTGTCGCGGAGCTCTCCGCCGTGCTGACGGACTGCGTGGAGGGCGGGGCGTCCGTCTCCTTCATGGCCCCGCTCGCGCGCGACGCCGCGGACGCGTTCTGGCGCCGGGTGGCGGACGGTGTCGCGGCGGGCGAGCGGATCCTCCTCGTCGCCGAAGACGGAGGGGGTGCGATCGTGGGAACCGTCCAGGTGGTCCTCGCCCTCCCCGAGAACCAGCCGCACCGGGGAGACCTGGCCAAGATGCTGGTCCACCGCTCCGCGCGCCGCCACGGGCTCGGCGCCGCCCTGGTGCGCGCCGCCGAAGACGCCGCGCGGGAGGCCGGGAAGACGCTCCTCGTCCTCGACACCGTCACCGGGAGCGACGCCGAGCGCCTCTACGCGCGCCTCGGCTGGGTGCGCGTCGGCGTCATCCCCGGCTACGCCCTGATGCCCGACGGCCGGCCGTGCGACACCACCTATTTCTACAAATCCCTGTCTCCTCTCCAGACGGCCACGGACCAGGAACTGCGGTCTCTCACAGGGGACACAGAGGGCACGGGGATTTCGGGGCGCTCACCGTCTTCCCCCGTGTCCCCTGTGCCCCCTGTGAGAGGCCCGATCTTTTAAAAGCTTGTCTCACGCAGAGGAGCAGGGTCAGCAGAGAACTGCAGTTCCTCTGCTGACTCTGCTCCTCTGCGTGAGAGATCTTCTTTTCATCCACGTACCGACGGGCGATCTTGGTCCGCGACGTCGTTCTTTCACGACCTTCACCCGATCCGCGCTCACCGTGACCCGCATCCACCGCCTCCCGATCGTGGCCCTCCTCCTGGCGGCCGCGTGCTCGTCCGACCGTCCTTCCACCCCGCCCGCGGAAGAGAAGAGCGCCCCGCCCTCCGCGCCGACCCAGGCGTCCTCGCCCGGCGCCGGCCCGGGGAGCGAGGTCGAGGGGACGTGGAGGGTCGCCGGCCGCCAGGCGCCGGGTGTCTCGGCGATGACGGAGGGAGAGTCGGAGGCGATGGTGGGGCGGACGGCCGAGTACACGGCCTCGGTGGCGCGCGTGGGGAGCGACGCCTGCCAGCTCCCGGTCTACCGTCGCGAGACCGTCGCGGCGGGCGAGTTCCAGAAGGCGTTCCGCGTCCCGCCGGCCGCGGTGGGCCTCCCCGACCCCGTCACCCTGGTGCGCGTCCACTGCGGCGGGGCCGAGTGGTCGAGCCCCGGCGCCCTGCTGATGGTGGCGGGCCCCGGCCGGCTGCTGACGGTGTGGGACGGCGTCTTCTTCCGCCTCGAGCGCGCCTGACCCCGAGCGGTTGACGGAAGACGGCCACGGGGCTATACTTCAAGTCTTTGCCGCACCCTAGGATCTCGACCGAGAAGCCCAAATGAAGCCTTCGTACCGTCCGCGCAACCGCAAGCGGATCAACAAGCACGGGTTCCGCGCCCGCATGGCCACCAAGGGGGGCCGCAAGGTCCTCAACGCGCGCCGCCGCAAGGGGCGCCACCAGCTGGTGGTCTCGGTCCCCAGCAAGTAATCCCGGCGCCGTCCTCATCGGGCGGCGCCGCGTCTTCCACGCCGGGAGCCGCCCAGTGGACGCCGGGAGCCGGGACGCGGAGCCGCCGGGGCAGCGCCTGCCACGCGCGGCGCGGATCACCGCCTCGGCCGAGATCCGGACGATCTTCAAACGCGGGAAGAGGAGAAGGACGCGCCACCTGGACGCGTTCGTCTCCCCTTCCCCGTTTGCGTTTCCCCGCCTCGGCGTGGTGGTGCCCAAGCACAAGCACACCATCGTCGAGCGGAACCTCGTCAAGCGGCGCCTCCGCGAGATCGGCCGCACGGTGCTCCTCCCCGCGCTCGGAAACTCCGGGCGGGCGCTCGACGTACTCCTCCGGGCACGCCCCGAGGCCTACGACGCCCCCTACGCGGCGCTCCTGGACGAGCTCCGCGCGCTCACGGAGGAGCTGTGCTCGCGCGCATCCTGACCGGCGCCATCCGCTTCTACCAGAAGGGGATCTCGCCGCTGAAGCCGCCGGTGTGCCGCTTCGTCCCGAGCTGCTCGCAGTACGGCGTCGAGGCCATCGAGCGACACGGCGCGGCGAAGGGGAGCTGGCTCCTCCTCAAGCGGCTCGCCCGCTGCCAGCCCTTCTGCCGCGGCGGCTACGACCCCGTCCCGTAGGGGCGGGGCCCTTTCGGCAACTCCTTCACGCGATCCCCCGGGGGGATCGGACTGCGGAATAGATGGACTCCAAGCGCTACGCGATCGCCCTGGCCGCGGCCGCCGTCTTCCTCTTCTTCTGGAACACGGTCGTGATGCCGCCCCCGCCGCCCCAGACGCCCCGCGCCGACACCGCGCGTGCGCGGACGCAGGCGCCGCCGG
>DATACF010000073.1:0-1835 GCA_036259235.1 Longimicrobium sp.
ATCGCCCGTATCGCGCAGGCGTACGACATAGCCCTTGCGCTCGAGGCGGTCGACGGTGAGCGACATCGTGGACGCCGTGACGCCCATGTGGGCGGCGAGGACGTTGAGGGTCGTGGGATCGTGCTCGTCGAGGTGGTCGAGGACGCTCGCCTGGGGCGGCTGGTCCTCTTCGGGCGCGACGGGACGGGGGACGGGGCCGCGAGCGCGGAGGGCGCGGCGGCGGAGGCCCTCGCCGACGTCGCCGCCGCGGCCGCCTGCGAGCTCCGGTGGCGACGGGGCGAGGCCGCGCGGAAGGACGCCGAGCGCGCCCTCGACACCCTGCTGCGGATGGAGCGGAGCGCCCGCGGCGAGGCCCAGGCCGCCGAGCGGCGCTCCGCCTTCCTCGCCGACGTCGGCACCATCCTCGACGCCTCGCTCGACTACCACGACACCTTCCAGAAGCTCGCCCGCCTCGTCGTCCCCGCGCTGGCCGACTACTGCCTGATCGACGAGGCGCTCCCCGACGGCGGCCTGCGCCGGATCGCCCGCGCCCACGTCGACCCGCACAAGGAGCGCACCGCCCTCTACGCCACCCTCTACCACCCGCCCACCGAGGAGACCGGCCACCACCCGGTCCTCCAGGTCATCCGCACCGGCGAGCCCGTCCTCGTCCCCGACGTCACCCGCGACACCCTGGAGGGGATCGCCCACGACGACGACCACCGGCGGCGGCTCGCCGTCCTGGCGCTCCGCTCGTACATCATGGCCCCGCTGGTGGCGCGCGGCCGCGTGCTGGGGGCCATCACCCTGGTCTCGGCGGTGGAGTCGGAGCGGCGCTACGACGCGGCCGACCTCTCGCTGGCGCTGGAGGTGGCCCGCCGGGCGGCGGTGGCCATCGACAACGCCCGCCTCTACACCCAGGCGCAGAGCGCCATCCGCGCCCGCGACGCCGTCCTCGCCGTCGTCTCGCACGACCTCCGCAACCCGCTCTCCTCCATCCTCCTGAGCGCCACCATGGTCCTCGACATGGCCCCCGGCGACGGGCTGGAGCCGTGGGTGGCCGAGAACATCCGCCAGGTCGTCGGCTCCGTCGAGCAGACCAACCGGCTCATCGAGGACCTCCTCGACGTGGCGCGCCTCGAGAACGGGCGGCTCTCGCTCGACCGGGCGCCGGTGGACGCGCGGGCGCTGGTGGCCACCGCCGCGCGGATGCTGGCGCCGATCGCGCAGGCGCGGGGGGTGGCGCTGGAGGTCGGCGGCGGCGGCGGTCCGCTGCCGGTGCTGGCCGACGCCGACCGGGTGGTGCAGGTCCTCTCGAACCTGATCGGGAACGCGGTGAAGTTCACCTCCGCCGGCGGCGTGGTGCGGGTGGGGCTCGAGGAGGACGGCGGCGAGCCGCGCTTCGTCGTCGCCGACGACGGGGCGGGGATCGCCGAGGAGCACCTGCCGCACGTCTTCGACCGCTTCTGGCAGGTGGGGCGGGCGGACCGCCGCGGCGTGGGGCTGGGGCTCCCGATCGCGCGGGGGATCGTGGAGGCGCACGGCGGGCGGATCTGGATCGAGAGCCGGCCGGGGGCCGGGACGGTGGTCCGCTTCACGATCCCTTCCGTGGACGGCAAGGGATCGGCGTAGGGGCGGGCTTCGTACGGCAACGGCTTACGGCGACGGCGGACTTGGGCGTGTCCCTCCGCTGCGCGGGGCCGGGCTGCGGGCGCCGTAGTTCATCACCTCTCTAAAGGTGATGGGTAAAGACGCTGGAGTTTCGTGCGTGCGTGGCCACAGGTGAAGCGCCATTGAACGTTGGCGCGCGTTGCGTTCCGCGCCTTGACCCAAGCGGCGACTTCAGAGGTGACTTG
>DATACF010000074.1:0-1548 GCA_036259235.1 Longimicrobium sp.
GCCCCGCGTCGTTGGGGAGGCCTCGTGCGGCGCCCCGTCCCACGGACCTCCGCACTCCCCCGTTCCGCCCCGACCCCCTATCCTTAAGGGAGAGAAGGAGCGCGCGGCCCCTTTCCGCGCCCGGCGGGTACCACGCACGAACCGCCCGCCGCACCGGACGCGAGACCCGAGCATGACCGCCGACTCCCCGCCCGCCGCCGCCACCGCTCCCCGCACGCGCCTCGGTCGCCTGCGGGCGCACCTGAGCACGCTCCCGAACCAGCTGACGGCGCTCCGGCTGGCGGCGGTCCCCGTGCTCTGGGGGCTGGCGCTGATGGACCGCCCCGTCTGGGTGGGGGTGGGCGCGGGGCTCGCCGCGGCCACCGACGTCCTCGACGGCTACCTGTCGCGGAAGTGGGGGCAGACCAGCCGCTTCGGGAGCTTCCTCGACTCGGCCGCCGACCACCTGCTGACGATCTCGATGGTGGCGTGGATCTTCATCCTCCGCCCCGGGTTCGTCCGCGAACAGGGGACGGGGCTCCTGGCGTGGGGGGGCTTCGCGCTGGGGGTGCTGGCCGTCTCGCTGGTCAAGTTCCGCCGCCCCGTCGACCTCCACCTCTACTCGTCCAAGGCCGCCGTCGTCACGGCCTGGCTCTTCGCCGTCCCCCTCCTGGTCACCGGGCGCTACGCCCCGGCGCACTGGTACGCCACCCTCGCCGTGGCCACCTTCGCCGCCGCCGAGTCGCTCGCCGTCGTCCTCACCCGGCGCACGGTCGACGAGAAGATCGGCTCCCTCCTCCTCCCCCGGCACCGGCGCCGCGGCCGCTGAGCCGGGCCCGGCGCGCCCGAGCGACGCCCCCTCGCGCGCGGGTCCCCGGGGCGCCATCTTTTCGCGCCGGACCTCCGCGCCGGGGGCGGGGTATCCGCCCACGCTCCCGACACCCTGGACCTCTCGACCCGAAGTGCCGACGATGCTCCCGAGAACCCCCTTCCGCGCCGCGCTGGGCCTCCTGCTGGCCGCGGGGCTGGCCGCCTGCGGCGGCTCGGGCCAGGCCGAGGCCGCGCCGAACGACGGCGCGCGCGCCCAGGCCGAGGCCGCGCCCGCGCAGGGCCCCGCGGCCGAGAACGTCAAGCTCGCCGCCGCGGGGACCGGGCCGCTGGTGACGGTCTACAAGAGCCCCAGCTGCGGGTGCTGCCGCAAGTGGGTCGAGCACATGGAGGCCAACGGCTTCCGCGTCGAGGTCCACGACGTCGACGACATCATGCCCGCCAAGCGCGAGGCGGGGGTCCCCGAGCACCTGGGCTCGTGCCACACCGCGCGTGTCGAGGGCTTCGCCGTCGAGGGCCACGTCCCCGCCGACGTCATCCAGCGCCTCCTCCGCGAGCGCCCGCAGGTCGCCGGGATCGCCGTGCCGGGGATGCCGATGGGCTCCCCCGGGATGGAGGGCCCCCGCACCGACCCGTACGACATCATCGCCTTCACGAAGGACGGGAAGACCGAGGTCTACGAGTCGCGCTGACGCGGGTCGCGGAGACGAGACGAGGCGCGGGCCGGGGGGAAGCTCCCGG
>DATACF010000075.1:0-4226 GCA_036259235.1 Longimicrobium sp.
GGGGGGGCCCTTCCCCCATCCCCGAACAGGACCGACGTCACGCCATCGGGTGCCGGTGGATGGCCGAGTACCGCCCGGTGAGGTGGTGCTCGAGCTGCCGCTCGATGTCGCCCAGCAGGGAGCTGGCGCCGAAGCGGAACCGGTCGGGCTGGAGCCAGCGGGTGCCGAGCTCTTCCTTCATCATCAGCATCCACTCGATGGCCTGCTTGGCGGTGCGGATGCCGCCGGCGGGCTTGAGCCCCACCTCCTGCCCGGTGCGCTCGCGGAAGTCGCGGATGCAGCGCGCCATGGTGAGCCCCACGGGGAGCTCGGCGTTGCGCGACTCCTTCCCCGTCGACGTCTTGATGAAGTCGGAGCCGGCCATCATGCACACCAGCGACGCGCGCGCCACGTTCCGCAGCGTGGCCAGCTCGCCGGTGGCGAGGATGGCCTTGAGGTGCGCGGGCCCGCACGCCTCGCGGAAGGCGCGGACCTCGTCGTAGAGCGCGCTCCAGTTCCCGGTGAGGACGTGCTCGCGGGTGATGACGATGTCGATCTCCCCGGCCCCGGCCTCCACGGAGGCGTGGATCTCCTCCAGCCGCTGGCGGAAGGGCGAGAGCCCCGCCGGGAAGCCGGTGGAGACGGCGGCCACGGGGATCCCCGAGCCCTCCAGCGCCTCGACGGCGGTCTCGACGAAGCGGTGATAGACGCAGACGGCCGCCACCCGCACGGGGAGCCCCGCGGCGCCGAGCCCTTCGAGGAGGTCGGGGCGCACCGGCTGGCGGGCCTTGGCGCAGAGGCGGCGCACCGTCCCCGGCGTGTCGTCGCCCGAGAGGGTGGTGAGGTCCATCAGCGTGATGCCGCGCAGGAGCCAGGCGGCCTGCCACTGCTTCTTGACGGTGCGGCGGGTGCCGATGGTGGCGGCGCGGCGCTCGACGGCGCTGCGGTTGACGCGCACGTCGGCCACCCAGTCGAGGTCGAGAGGGGTGCCGGGGTTGCGCGCCTCGTCGTGGGCGTCGCGCGCGGGCGCGTCCGGGGCCGGATCGCCGGCGGGGACGGCCATGAGCTTGGTCGGGACGGTGCTGGCCATGATGCGTACCTGCCTGGATGCCTCTCGCCCGGCGGCCGGGACCGCCGTGGAAACCGGGGAAGATAACGCCCCCCCGTGCTCCGCCGCCATTCTCGTACCGCGGGGAGAAGGGGACAGGGGACAGGGGACAGGGGACAGCCGGCGAGGATGGGCGGCGGGCGGCGGGCGGTTGCAGGTCGCGCAGTCGTAGGTCACGCAGTCGTGCGCGTGCCCACGGGATCGGCCATTCCGGTTGAAACCGGGCTGGAACGGCACGAAGTCCGCCTTCGCGGACTGCTCGTGGCGGAGCTGGGCGCGAAGCCGGCGGAGGTGCGTCGGTCGGGTGCGCGGAGCGGCGCTTGCGCCGGCTTCGCTTCGCGACCGCGCGAAAATGACGATCCGGCGGGGAGAACATGTCTCCCCGCCGGATCTTCGTTTTCATCCCCTACGACCGATCCGTCCGGCCGGCCCCACCGCGTCACCGGAGCGCGACGCCGCCGGTGGGGGGCGTGGCGGGGAGGGTGTACGTCCGCCCCTGGTTCTGCTCCTGTAGCCACGACATCAGGGGCGAGAAGTACTCGACCATGGCCTGCGCGTCGAGCTCGCGCCCCGTGGTCTCGCGGAGGACGTCGCGCCAGGGGCGGCTGGCGCCGGGCTCCATGATGCGGCGGAGGAAGTCGCCCGTCTCGCGGCTCCCGAAGTAGTCGGTGTCGTGCGGGTCCTGCTTGAGGATGTTCCGCGCGATGTGGTCGTGGAGCTGGAAGAGGAGCGCGTACGAGAGCGCGTAGTCGTAGTACGACGCCGGGTCGTCGTTGATGTGCGTCTTCGTGAGCCCGTCGCTGAGCTCCTCGCCGCGCGCCGACGGCGGCGCCACGCCCTGGTAGCGGGCCACCAGCTCCCACCACGCCGCGTTCCACCGCTCGGGCGGAAGCGAGTCGGCGTAGAGGGCGTGCTCGAAGTGCGTCATCGTCCCCGACGACCAGGGAATGAAGACGACGTAGTGGAGCGCCTCCTTCAGCAGCTGCGCCCGCGCGTCGATCCGCGCGCCGGCCGGCACCAGCCCCCGCCCGGCCAGGAAGCGCCGCTGCGACGCCGCGAAGCCGATCATGCTCCCGATCCCCTCGTGGTAGGCGCGGTTGGCGCCGTCGCGCAGGAGGAGGGGGACCTCGGGGCGACTGTAGGCGATGTAGTAGTAGATGTGCCCCAGCTCGTGGTTGGCGGTCTGGAACCACCAGGCGGTGGGCTCCACGCTCATCAGCGCGCGGAGGTCGCCCTCCAGGTCGAGGTGCCACGCCGAGGCGTGCGTGTTCTTCTTCACCGGCGACCCCGCGGGAAGCGGGTAGAGCGACGAGCGCTCCCAGAAGCTCTGCGGGAGCGCCGGGAAGCCGAGGCTCTGGTAGAAGCGCTCGCCCTCGCGGACGATCCACTCCGGGGTCTTCGTCTTCAGCGCGGCGTCGACGTCGAGCCCCTCGACCGTCACCAGGTCGCTCCAGTCCTGCGCCCACCGGTTGGTGAGCCAGTGCGCGGGGAGGAGCGCGGGGACGGGCTGGCCGTAGCGCTTCGCCAGCTCGTAGCGGGTCCAGGTGTGGAGCTCGCGGTACAGCGGCCAGAGCTGCGCCACCATCCGCTCGTTGAGCGCCATCATCTCCGGGGTGGTCATCCCGTAGTCGGAGACCTGGTAGCTGAAGTAGTCGGGGTACCCCAGCGCCTGCACGGTCCGGTTGCGGAGGCGCTGGAGGCGCGTCATCCCCGGCTTGAGGACGGGGCCGACGGTCTTCGAGGCCTCCCACGCCGCCCGACGCTCGGCCGGGTCGCGGCTCTCGCGGAGGATGCGGTCGAGCTCGTTCGGCGTCACCGGCTTCCCGTTCAGCGTGAACTCGTAGCCGAAGAGCTTCTCCACCTGCTCGGTCTCGGCGGCGATCCGCTCGCTGACGATCTCGGGGATCGACTGCGGCGCCTCGCCCGCGGAGAAGAGGATGCGCTCGAGCTGGAGCACCTGGGCCTGCGGGAGGTGCTCGCGGTGCTGGAGGTAGGCGCGGGTGCGCTCGATGGTGCGCGCGTCGCCGACGAAGCGGGCCAGCGCCTCGCTGGCGCGGCGGGTCCGGACGGCGTTGGTGGTGTCGCCCTCGACGATGTGCGTGTTCGACGCCCAGCCGGCCTGCTGCGCCTCGTAGCGGAGCGCCGTGAAGCGGCGCGTGTAGTCGTCGAGGAAGCGCTCGACCTCGCCCGCGGCGGGCATCGGCGCGGCCTGCGCGTGCCCGGCGTGCGCGTGCTGCGCGGCCGCGGGCGGCGCCGCCGCCAGGAGGAGCGCCAGGGCGAACGGGGGGACTCGTCTCGTCATGGGAGTTCGGTTGTGCTCGCGGAAGGGTTCCCGCGCGGCGACGGGTGTTTCGCGCCGCGGCGGGGGGAATATAACGCGTGATCCCATGCTTCGATAACCGCGGGGCGCCTGGCGGCGCGGCCCTCACCCTGGCGGCTCGCCTTGGGCTCGCCGCCTGTCCCTCTCCCGAACTACAGGAGAGGGACGTTTCGTACCGGCGGGGCTCTCCTCGCGCGACGACGGATCCCGCCCAGTCCGCGCAGGCGGACTTTGCGCCGTCGTTTCCGCGACTTCCGTCGCCCGGGGGGAAAGCCGAATCCGCAAGCAAAAGCCAGCAAACGACTTGCATCAAGACTCTGGCGCGCCCGTCCACTGCGGACTATCTTGGCGCCCGATCCCATTTACAACCTGAACGGAAGGCCACGCCCTCGCGGCGCGCGTGCGCACGTCCGTCCGTCGTTCCCCCGGCCAGAGGAGACTCTTCAGCGAACCCCTCCGAACCCGCAGTACCCGGAGTCCAGCAGGATCGCAGTCCACACCCGGAAACGAGTCCGGGACCTCCCGTAAAACGGCAAACCCGTCGAAAGGCGGGGACGCAAAGCTACGAGGCTAAAGCGGGCGCGCCGCAGCACCGCCACGCCAGTCGAGCCGCCGAAGAGACACTGCTCATGCACGAACCCCGGCAGTCCCTCATCGTCCGTTCCGCCGTCCGCCGCGCCGCCGCCCTGGCCGCGCTCCTCCTCTCCACCACCGCCACCTCCGCCGCCGCCCAGCGCGCGGCGCTGATGAGCGCCGTCCCCGTCCTGGGCCGCGAGCGCGCCGAGGCGGCCGCGCCCCGCGCCGAGCGGGGGCTCCTGG
>DATACF010000076.1:0-2514 GCA_036259235.1 Longimicrobium sp.
TAGGGCGCCCGCAGCCCGGCCTGGAGCGCAGCGGAGGGACACGCCCGGATCCGCGGTTGAAGTTGCCGTTCACAAGCCCGGTGAACGAAAGACCCCGCATCTCGCGACGAACCCCGCCCCCTTCGTCCTCCGTTCGGGAACGGAATGTGCTCTACACCCGGCCGATCGCGCCCCCGCCCCTGGAGCCCCGGGCGAGAGCGCGCCCGTCGGCACGGTTCCCGGACGCAGATCGAGTCGCACCGTAACCCTCTGCCGCGCCGTCCACCCCTGGACGCGCGACACGGCACGATACATCCCCGAAGCAAGCGGACCCCGTGAGCATCGAGACCCGGACCCTGGACCCGCCCCCCGCCGAGGCCCCCCCGCCCGGCGACGGCCCCGGCGCGCTGGCGCTCCGGGCCAACAAGCTGGAGCTCCTGGAGCGGCTCGCCGACGACCTCGCCCACGAGATCAAGAACCCGCTCCACTCCATGGTCATCAACCTGGAGGTCCTCAAGCGCCGGATGTCGCGCGTCGAGGCCGCCGGGCAGGAGGACGTCCTCCGCTACATCGGGGTGCTGAGCGGCGAGCTGGAGCGGGTCAACCGGCGCATCGAGCTCCTCCTGCGCCTCTCGCGCCCCCCGCGCGGCGCCGAGACCACCACGCTCGTCGAGCTCACCGACGAGCTGATGGAGCTGATCCGGCTGGAGGCGCGCCACCACGAGCTCCAGGTCGACTACCGCCCCGAGGGGCGCATCGCGCGGGTCTTCGTGCAGCGCGAGTCGACCCGCCAGGTGATCCTGAACCTGGTGCTGGAGGTCATCGACCGCCTCGCCTCCGGGGGGACCCTCCGCATCGGGATCCGCGAGCGCGAGGGCCGCAGCCGCATCCTGGTGGGCGACAGCGGGGACGCGGTGGCCGCGCTGGACCCCGCCGAGGTGGCGGCCGAGGTCGCGACGCACCCCGCCGGGCGGCTGGGGGTCGCCTTCGCCCTCGCCGAGGCGGTGGGCGGGCGCGTGGAGCTCGACCCCGCCGCCGAGGACGGCCCCTCGCTCGTCTTCTCGCTCCCGGTGGCGCGGGGCGGGGCTTGATCGTCTAGACGTTCGAATACCGCGGACGAGGGGGCCGCACCGGCCGCCCGCCGCACGAGGATCGACCCGCGTACCCCTGTGGCGCGCAACGGGTTGACCCTTTTCGCCGCTGGTGGGTACATTACACGGTTCGCTCCCCATCCACGACACCTACGACGGCCGGCATGCAAGAGAAAATCCTGGTCGCGGACGACGAGAAGCACATCGTCGAGGGGCTCCAGATGCTCCTCGCGGACGACGGCTACGAGGTCGACACCGCCACCGACGGGAAGAAGGCGTGGGAGATGGTGAAGGACGGCGGCTACGGCGTCGTCCTCGCCGACCTGCGCATGCCCGAGATCGACGGCCTGGAGCTGTTCAAGAAGATGCGCCAGGCGGGGGTCCCCGCCGAGCTGATCATCATCACCGGGTCGGCCTCGGTCGACACCGCGGTCTCGGCGATGCGCGAGGGGGCGTACGACTACCTCGAGAAGCCCCTCAACGTGGAGCGGCTGAAGGCGCTGCTGCCGAAGGCGCTGGAGGCGTACCGGGTCAAGCAGGCCAACCGGGCGCTGGAGGAGAAGCTCAAGAGCCTCACCCGCTTCGGCGACCTGATCGGCCAGTCGGAGGAGATGCGGGAGATCTACGGCACCATCGAGGCGGCCGCGCCCAGCTCCGCCAGCATGTTCATCGTCGGCGAGAGCGGGACGGGGAAGGAGCTGGTGGCGCGGGCCATCCACGAGAAGAGCGGGCGCCACAAGGGCCCCTTCATCGCCATCAACTGCGCCGCCTTCCCCCGCGAGATCCTGGAGAACGAGCTCTTCGGGCACGAGAAGGGGGCGTTCACCGGGGCCATCAACGAGAAGCCGGGGTGCTTCGAGCTGGCCGACGGGGGGACGCTCTTCCTCGACGAGGTGGCCGAGATGGAGCCCGACATCCAGGTGAAGTTCCTCCGCGCCCTGGAGCAGCGCTCCTTCCGCCGCCTCGGCGGAAAGAAGGAGATCCACGTGGATATCCGCGTGGTGGCGGCCACCAACAAGGAGATCGGCCGCGCCATCGACGAGGGGAAGCTCCGCGAGGACCTCTACCACCGGCTGGCGGTGATCCCGCTGAAGCTCCCCCCGCTGCGCGAGCGCCGCGGCGACGTGCGGGTGCTGGCCGAGCACTTCCTCCGCCGCTTCTCGGAGGAGAACGCGAAGCCGATCAAGGGCTTCGCCCCCGAGGCGCAGGAGTTCATCAACTCCTACCGCTGGCCGGGGAACGTCCGCGAGCTCAAGAACACGCTGGAGCGCGCGGTGATCCTGGCCCGCGGCGACGTGGTGACGCTGGGCGACATGCGCGCCCACGAGCTGATCCAGGCCGAGGACCGCGAGATCCGCATCCCCGTGGGGACCTCGATCGAGCAGGCGGAGCGGACGCTCCTCCTGAAGACCTTCTCGTTCGTGGACGGCGACCACTCGCGGGC
>DATACF010000077.1:0-9493 GCA_036259235.1 Longimicrobium sp.
GGCGAGCTGTGGGTCCCCGAGGACGCGCCGGTCGGCGACGAGCTCCGCGACGCGCTGGGGGCGCAGCTCGCGCGGGTGTGGGGGGTGCAGGCGCGCCAGGCCGAGCAGGCCCTCGAGCTCGACCAGCTCCGCTTCCACCTCACCGCCCTCCAGCAGGTCGCCCGCACCCTGGCGGTGGTCCGCTCCCTCGACGAGACCGAGCGGCTCGTCCTCGATTCGGTGGGCGAGGTCTTCTTCGCCTGGTGGACGGCGCTCTACCACAGCGACGGCGAGCAGTACACCTGCCGGGCGGTGCGCTCGCTCCGGGGCGAGAGCGTGGCCTACGCCATCCCCGCCCGCGTGGTGCGCTCCATCGCCCGCCCCGGGGAGCCGCCCGTGATCCCCCCCGAGGACGCCGAGATCCGCGACCACGTCCCCGCCGAGGTGGCCGTGGTGGCGCCGCTGGAGTTCGGCGACGGGCAGTCCGGGCTCCTGATCCTGGGGCGCCGGATGACCGAGGCCCCGTACGAGGCGCACGACCTGGCGCTCCTCCGCGCGCTGGCCGACTCCTCGGCCATCGCCCTCCGCAACGCCGAGCTCCACGACCGGCTCCGGGCGCAGGCCACCCTCGACCCCCTCACCGGGTGCCACAACCGCCGCGGCTTCGACGAGATCCTCAAGACCGAGCTGAGCCGGGCGCGCCGCCACTCGCGGCCGCTGACGCTGGTGCTGCTGGACATCGACCATTTCAAGCGGATCAACGACGACTTCGGCCACGAGGTGGGCGACCACGCCCTCCAGCGGATCGGCCGGGCGGTGCGCCACGCCTTCCGCAGCAGCGACAGCGCCTGCCGCTACGGCGGCGAGGAGTTCGCGCTCGTCTTCCCCGAAACGGCCAAGGAGGAGGGGGCGCGGCTGGCCGAGCGGCTGCGGACGCTGATCGAGGGGCTCCCCCCCAACGCCGAGGTCCCCCGCACCCTCACCGCCTCCTTCGGCGTCGCCGCCTTCCCCGACGACGCCGCCGAGGAGACCGAGCTCATCCGCGCCGCCGACCGCGCCCTCTACCTCGCCAAGTCGCACGGGCGGAACCGGGTGGAGCTGGCGTAAAACAAAGTGCGTGAGTGCGTGAGTGTGTGAGTGCGGAAGTGCGTTTGCACCTCCGCGAGGCCGGCTCGGGGCGCCCCGGGCCGGCCTCGTCGCATCCTTCGGCGGCGAGGAGTCCGCGAAGGCGGACTTTGCGCCGTTGTTGCCGCGGTGCCGCGGTTTCAAGCGCCCGGCGCGGGATCTCGCCCCACCCCTGTCGCCATCCCGCGCAGGGGCTATCTTCTTGCGGAAATCGGCGGGCGACGCCGGAGCGGACACGGGCGGAGGAAGAGGAGCGAGGGGAACGGCATGGCGATGACGATCACACCGAAGCAGCGGGCGCACCTGAAGTCGCTGGCGCACCACCTGAAGCCCGTGGTGTTCGTGGGGAAGGAAGGGATCACCGACCAGACGGTGCGCTCCATCGAGGAGGCGCTCAACACCCGCGAGCTGATCAAGATCAAGGTGCTGGAGGCCGCGCCGCTCCACGTCCGCGAGGCCGGCGCCGAGCTGGAGGGGCGCATCGACAACGCCGCCCTCGTGCAGACCATCGGCCGCGTCGCCATCCTCTACCGCCCGCACCCCGACGAGCCCGAGATCGAGCTCCCCTGATCGGCGGGTTCGGCGAAGAGCGATCTCACACAGAGACACAGAGGCACAGAGAACACCTTGGAAGTTCTCTGTGCCTCTGTGTGAGACCTGCCGTGCAAGCCGGCCTCAGTAGATGTAGACGGCGGTCCCGACGGGGACGTTCTCGTACATCCAGAGGATGTCGCCGCGGCGCATCCGGATGCACCCGTGGCTGGCGGCGGAGCCGATGGAGCTCTCGTCGTCGGTGCCGTGGAAGTAGTAGCCGTCGTACATCTCCAGCTTGGCCACCCCCAGCACGCCCTTGTGCTGCCGCTGCGGGCTCCCCCACGGCGGGATGATGACGGCGCCCCCGCGGATCGGCACGCGCCCGGGCGGGTAGCCGGCCAGCGCCCCCGGCGAGGCGTTGCTCATGTCGATGACGCGCAGCCCGTTCTTGCGGGCGACCTCGATGTAGTGCCAGTTGGGCGGGACCCAGACCGGGTCGCGCTCCTTGTGGGTGATGGCCATCTTCCCGCGCGGCGTCTGGAAGCGCTTGGTGGTGCCCCCCATCACCAGCGTCTTCCCCGACCCCACGGCCACGGGCGCCTTGAAGAGCGTGTCGTTCCCCTTGAGGTAGAGCACCCGCCGCTCGGCCAGCGACACCACCAGGTACGGCCGCTCGCTGGGGAGGAGCTCGGCCTCGCGCTGGGCCAGCGTCTTCTCCTTCTCGGCCACCTGCTCGGTGAGCTCGGCCTCCTTCTGCCGGACGAAGGCCAGCGAGCGCGAGTCGCGGCTGTAGACCATCTCGGCCACCCGCCGCTCGTACCGCTCGTTGACCGCGAACGCCGAGGTTGCCGCGAAGAGCCCCGCCGCCACCACCACCCCCAGCAGGAGCGAGAGCCCCGCCGCCCTGTGCTCGAAGAGGATCCGCCGCAGCCGCCCCGGCGGCGTGTAGTCGCGCCGGTCCGGCACCCCCGTTCTCGTGATTCGCTCCATCCTCGCCTCACTCCCTCATTGACCGTGACCCCCGCCGCCCCTCCGCACTAAACGCACTCACGCACTCACGCACTTCCGTCAGTAGATGTAGATCGGCGTGTCCTCCCGCACCGCGTCGAAGATCGCCGCCATGTCGCGGGGGCGGACCATGAAGCCGGCGGGCTTCACCGTCTCCTTGAGCGGCCCCGCCTGCGGGGTGCTGTAGATCTCGGTGCCGTCGTCGAGCTTCATGACGTACTGGCCCAGCCCCCCGGCCACCTTCCGCTCGCTCTCGGGGGGGACGGGCTGGCCGCGGCTGACGTACACCCACTCGGGGATGGTGTAGGTCGGCGAGACCTGCTTGTCGGCCAGGCGGCGCTCGCCCACGGCGCGGACGAAGCGCCAGGTGCGCCCGTCGGGGGCGCGGACGGTGGAGTCGGGGCCGATGGCGATCTTCGCCCGGCGGAGCGTGGCCGGGCCGTGGCGCAGCTCCAGCGTCGAGTCGGCCAGGTTGATGGCCAGGTGGCGCTTCTTGGTCTCGAGCGAGCGGATGCGCATGTCGCGCCGGAGAACGGCCACGGCGAGCTCGGTCCGCCGCGCCTGCGTCTTCAGCAGCTCGTCGCGGGTGGCCCGCTGGCTGGCCGTCATCTGCTGGCTGATGACCTCGGCCTCGCGCTGGTAGCGCGGGATGCGCATCGCCACCGCCGCCGTGGCGCCCACCAGCAGCGTGATCAGCGCCGCCGTCCCCCAGAAGAAGAAGGGGTGCTCGCGCCGGAACCCCTTCCGCGGTCTCTCTTCCATAGGCTCGCTTCCGCGTCGTCCGTTTATCCCCGGGGTGCGCCGCCCGCTTTCGCAAGAGGCGTTCCGCCATCCAGAATGGAAGCTAAGTCCATCCCCACGATTGGCTTACCCCGCTCGGGACGGGATGCTCCACCCGCGGCCCGCGGTGCGTCGCGGCGCGCCGCCGCGGCGTGGGTCGTGCAAGCGGGACGCGGCCATGAGCATCGAGGACGAGGTCCGCCGCGAGTTCCACGTCCTCGGCGAGGAGCTCGCCGCGGCGGTCTGGCGTCGTGTGCGGCGTCCGCGCCCGGAGGAGGTGGAGGAGGCGATCGGCGTTCTCGCCGAGGCGATCGCCCGCGCGGAGCGGACCAGCGTGGAGAGCTACCGCGCGGCGGGCGGGGGATAAGTCCTGAGTCCTAAGTCCTGAGTCCCAAGTCCCAAGTTGTACAAGCGATATCTCCCGTGCATTTCTGCACTCAGGACTCAGGACTACTTCAGCGCAGCGTGCAGGCCATCCGCGCCAGGGTGGCCCGCCCCTTCTTCCTCCCCGCCTCGCTGGTGAGCACCAGCGCGCCGTCGGGCGTGAAGGCGACGCCCTCGCCCTGCGCCTCGTCCAGGGCCCCGAGGCCGATCCGCCGGGGCGAGAGGGGACCGTCGCCCGCGAGCCCGGCGGCGGGGTAGAGCGCCACCTCCTCCAGCGTCCGCAGCGCCACCCACCGGCCGTCCGGGCTGACGTCGGCGCCGGTGACGCGCTCGGGCTTCTTCACCCGGTCGTCCGAGAGCGCGCGGAGGCGCTGGAGCGTCGCCTCGCCGCCGTCCGCGGGGGCGCGGTAGACGGCGATGGGGCCGCTCTCGCCCTTGGTGACGACGTGCACGGCGCCGTCCGCGACGTAGATCGCCTCCGCGTCGTGCGCGCCGTCGGGGTAGCGGAGGCGGAGCGCGGTGGCGGGGGCCGACCGGGCCGCGCCGGGGGCGGGCTCGGGGAGGCGCCAGACGGTGACCGAGGCGCGCGCGGCGTCGTTGTCGCCCACGTCGGCCACGTAGAGGCAGTCGCCGCCGCCGGGGCAGGGGGCGCGGGAGACGTCCTCCCAGTCCTCCACCTCCGCGTCCGCCACCCGCACCCGGCCGACGGTGCGCCCGGCGGCGTCGACGGCGTAGAGGAGGGGCTCGCCGGAGTCGTTGTGGGTCCAGAAGATCCCCGGGTGCGCCCGGCTCGCCGCCACCCCGCTGCTCTCGCGCAGCTCCTCCCCGAGCTCGACGGGCGCGCCTTCGGGAGCGCAGACCTCGTCTCCGCCGCGGACGGCCGCCGCCCGGCGCGGCGCGTCCTTCCCGCGATCCGGCTCCCGATCCGCCACCGCGACCGCCGCCGGCGCGGCCTCCGCGCCGCCGCCGATGGCGTACGCCAGGCCGGCGATCGCCAGCACCACGGCGAACACGAACCCCGCCAGGCGGTACAGCCCGCTCTCCCTCGTCTGTCCCTGCATGCGTTCCTTCCCTTCGGTTCCGATCAGTCCCGGTCGGCCGAGACGCGGCCGCGCAGCGCCTCCACGCGCCGGTCGAACGCCGCCCGCTGCTCCGGGGTGAGCGCCGCGCGCATCTCGCCGTACGATTCGTCCATGATCCGCCGGATGTCGGGGAGGCGGCTCTCCCAGTACGCCTCCAGCCGGTCCTCGCGGCGCTCCAGGATCTCCTCCATCCGCCGCTCCTGGGCGCCCGTGAGCCGCATCCCGGCGAAGAGCCCCGCCTCGGAGGGGCCCGCGTCCTCGTCGAGGAAGTCGAACCAGTCGAGCCCCAGCGCCTCCTCGGTCGCCATCCCCGCCAGCCCGCCCACCGCGAAGGCGGCGGCGAGGAGGAGGGCGGCCACGGCGCGCGCCCGCCCCCTCACGGCGCCCCTCCCGCGTCCACGGCGCGGAGGAGCTCGGCGCCGGTGGGGGCGCGCCCGCCCTCGGCCCAGGCGGTGGAGAGGGTGACCAGGGCGCGGACGGCCTCCCGCCGCGCCTCCCTCCGCTCCAGCGCCACCTCCAGCGGCACCAGGAGGAGGACGGCGGCGGCCGCCGCGGCCAGGAGGGGGCGCCGCCACCCGGCGATGAGCGTCAGCGGGTCGGCCCGGCGGCGGAGGAGGACGTCGTCCACCCGCGCCCGCGTGGCGTCGAGCACCCCCCGCCACCGCACGGGGTCGCGCGCGGGGTCGAGGATCGAGAGGTCCAGCTTCCGGTCGTCATCCATCGGTGTCGTCCTCCAGCTCCGGGAGCAGGCTTCGGATCTTCCGCCGCGCGTGGTGCAGGTGCGAGCGGACCGTCCCCGGGGGGAGCCCCATCCGCTCGGCGATCTCGCGGTGCGTCCACCCCTCCAGGTCGTGGAGGAGGAGGACCTCGCGCCGCTCCTCCGGGAGCTCCCTGAGCGCCGCCAGGAGCCGCGTCCGCGCGTCCGCCCGCTCGGCCGCGACCTGCGGCGAGGGCTCCGCCGACGGGAGCTCGACCCCGTCGATCGGGATCACCTTCCGGGCGCGCTCCCGGAGGTGGTCGCGGGCGCGGTTGCGGACGATCTGGAGGAGCCACGCCCCGAAGCGCTCGGGGCGGCGGCACCCGTCGATCCCCTCCATGGCGGCCACGAAGGCGTCCTGGCAGACGTCGTCGGCGTCGGGCTCGCTGGCGGTGACGGCGAGCGCCACGGCGCGGCACGCACGCAGCCACCGCTCGGCCAGGGCGCCGGCGGCGGCGCGGTCTCCGCGGCGCACGCGGGCCACCAGCTCGGCGTCGGTCTCATGCGTCATCCACCCACCAGACGGACCAGGAGGCGAAAGTGTTGAGGTCAGATCCGTTCCCTGGGCGCGATGTGCAGAGCCGGCGCGGAGAGGCAGTCACATTCGGGAGAGGAGAGAGGAACGCCCGCGATCCACCGTGGAGCCATGGGCGGAGATGAGTATCGAAATTTTTTCGGGGAGGCTCCTTCGGTCCTTCGTCCAGCCGATCCGCATCCACCCGCTTCATCCGCGCCTTCAAGGATCGCAAACTACGTGATCAGGAGGGTCTGCGCGGGAGCCTGCCCCCGCTCCACATCCCCCCGATTACGCAGTTGGAAAGGTCGGGGCGAGCACGAGACCCCGATCGTGGCTGGGACCGATCGCGCAATCCGATGCGGCGTCATGGTATGAGTAGATGAAGGGCGCCCCGCCGGGAACCAACGCGCCGCTTCCGCGTATGGGCGGGCGGCCGTTTTCCTCGCGCATCCCCGCTTCCCGGAGGCTGGTGAACCCCACGCGCCGCGCCCCGCTCGCCGTCGTCCTCGCCGTCCTGGCCTTCGTGTGCCTGGGCGCCGGAGTGCGCGCGGACGCGACGGGCGGGGTCGCGCCCGGCGCGCCCGCGTGGACGCGAGGGGGCGGATCGGAGCGGAGGGTGGAGACGAAGCACGCGCTCGCCCTCCTCCACCTCCGCCACGGCGCTCCGGGCGCGCGCCTGGCCCCGCGCGGGAGCGGCGCGGCCCCGCCCGGGCCCTCCTTCGTCACGCGGCTCCCCCTTCCCCGCTTCGCCGGCCGTCGCCCCGACGCGCCGCTCCCGGCCGTCCTGCGGCCCGCGTACGCCCGCGCCGCCGCCGCCGCGCGCGACGGCACCCTCTCCTCCCGCTCCAACGGCGTCCCTCCCCCCGCGCTCGCCTGAAGTCCGGCCCGGTCCGTCCCGCTTCCGGGGCGGGCACGTTTCACGCGAGCGCCGCTCCACGCGAAAGAGGAGGTCCGCCATGTCCCCGCACGCCCGTTCCACGCTCCACCCCCCGCCGCCGCGCGCGTCCCGCCCGGCCCCTCTCCCCGCGACGCCGGAGGCCGGCGATGCCGCATGAGACCGGGCTGATCGCGCTGATCGCCGTGGGGTTCGGGCTGGCCTTCGTCCTGGGCTTCGCGGCCACGCGGCTGCGACTCCCGCCGCTGGTGGGGTACCTCCTGGCCGGGGTGGCGGTGGGCCCCTTCACCCCCGGCTTCGTGGCCGACGCCGGGCTGGCGTCGCAGCTGGCCGAGATCGGCGTCATCCTCCTGATGTTCGGCGTGGGCCTCCACTTCTCGGTGGGCGACCTCCTGGCGGTGCGGAAGATCTCCCTCCCCGGCGCGGTGGTCCAGATCGCCGCGGCCACGGGGATGGGCGCCCTCCTCTCGCACTTCTGGGGGTGGAGCTGGGGCGAGGGGCTGGTCTTCGGGCTCGCGCTCTCGGTGGCCAGCACCGTCGTCCTCCTCCGCGCCCTGGAGGAGCGGGGCCTCCTCGATTCGGTCGACGGGCGGATCGCGGTGGGATGGCTGATCGTGGAGGACCTGGCGATGGTCCTCGCGCTGGTTCTCCTCCCCGCCCTGGCCGGGCCGCTCGGCGGGACGGCGGAAGAAAGCGGGGGGAGCGTCGGCGCGGCGGTGGCGGTGACGCTCGCCAAGGTGGCGGCGTTCCTGGCGGTGATGTTCGTCGTGGGCCGGCGCGCGGTCCCCTGGCTCCTCGACCGGGTGGCGCGGACCGGCTCGCGCGAGCTCTTCACGCTGAGCGTCCTGGCGGTGGCGCTGGGCGTCGCGGTGGGGGCGGCGACGCTCTTCGGGGTCTCGTTCGCGCTGGGGGCGTTCTTCGCCGGGGTGGTCATCAGCGAGTCGGAGCTGAGCCACCAGGCCGCCGCCGACGCGCTCCCCTTCCAGGACGCCTTCGCCGTCCTCTTCTTCGTCTCGGTGGGGATGCTCTTCGACCCGTCGATCCTGGCGCGCGAGCCGCTCCGGGTGGCGGCGGTGGTCGCCATCATCCTGGTGGGGAAGTCGCTGGCCGCGCTCCTGATCGTCCTCGCCTTCCGCTACCCGCTCCGCACGGCGCTCGTCGTCGCCGCGTCGCTGGCGCAGATCGGCGAGTTCTCGTTCATCCTGGGCGGGCTGGGGATGTCGCTGGGGCTCCTCCGCGAGGAGGCGCAGAGCCTGATCCTGGGGGGCGCCCTCCTCTCCATCACCCTCAACCCGCTCGTCTTCGCCACCGTGGGTCCCATCGAGCGGTGGCTCCGCGCCCGGCCGCGGCTGGCGGAGCTCCTGGAGCGTCCGGCGGGCGCCCTGGCCGAGCTCCCGCCGACGGTGGCGGAGGAGGGGCTGCGCGACCACGTGGTCCTGGTCGGCTACGGGCGGGTGGGGGCGCCGGTGGCCGAGGCGCTGGAGCGCCAGGGGCTCCCCTACGTGGTGGTCGAGCAGAACCGCGAGACGGCCGCGGCGCTGCGGGCGCGGGGGATGCCCGTGGTCTGGGGCGACGCCACCCGCCCGGGAGTGCTGGCGCCGGCCGGGCTGGAGCGGGCGCGCCTCCTGGTCGTCTCGGCCCCCGACGCCTTCCAGGCGCGCCTCGTCCTCGACCACGCGCGGCGGGTGAACCCGGCGATCGACGCGGTGGTCCGCACGCACTCCGACGAGGAGCGGGAGCACCTGGAGGCCCGGGGCGCCGGCCGGGCGGTGGTGGGCGAGCGGGAGCTGGCGCTGGCAATCATCCGCTACGCCTTCAACGCCTTCGGGGTGCGGCAGGACATGGCCCGCGTGGCGGCCGAGACCCTCCAGCTCGCCGATCCGCACACGGGGCGGCGGGGGCGGTAGAACGCTGGCGCGTCCCGGACCCGACGCGCATCTTCCGTCCGTTGCTTCTCTTCGACTCTTCCAAAGACGGGCGGACGGATGGCGCGGACGTTCTGGATATTGGGGTGCGTGTTCGGCTTCACGGGGGTGGCGGCGGGGGCGTTCGGGGCGCACGCGCTCCGGGCGACGGTGCCCCCCGACCTCCTGGCGGTCTTCGAGACGGGCGCGCGGTACCAGATGTACCACGCGCTCGCCCTCCTGGCGGTGGCGCTCGCCGCCGCGCGCCAGCCGGAGACGCGGCCGCTGCGCGCGGCGGGGTGGCTCTTCGCGGCGGGGATCGTCGTCTTCTCCGGGAGCCTCTACGCCCTGGCGCTCTCGGGCGTGCGCGTCCTGGGGGCCGTCACCCCGATCGGCGGCGCCTGCTTCCTCGCCGGGTGGATCGCGCTCGCCCTCGGCGCCCGCGTGCCGCGGACCTCCGCATGAATCTCACGCAGAGGAGCAGAGTCAGCAGAGAACGGCTGAAGTTCCTCTGCTGACTCTGCTCTT
>DATACF010000078.1:0-58183 GCA_036259235.1 Longimicrobium sp.
CGGGAAGGAAGAAGGCGGCGGTGAGCCCCGGGCGCCCCAGGTAGCCGCGCGCCAGGCGGGCGCCGCCCACGAAGAGCTCGCCCTCCTCCCCCGCCGCCACCGGCTGGAGGTCGGCGTCGAGGAGGTGGATCCGCGCGCCGACATCCCCATCGGCCTCCCGCTGGCCGACGCGCGGATCCACCTCCTCGACGCCGACCTCCAGCCGGTGGCGGCGGGGGAGGAGGGCGAGCTCTTCGTGGGCGGCGCCCGCCTGGCGCGCGGCTACCTGGGGCGCCCGGGGCTCACCGCCGCCTTCTTCCTTCCCGACCCGTTCTCGACCGAGCCCGGCGCGCGGATGTACCGCACCGGCGACCGGGCGCGGTGGCCGGAGGGGGGAGAGATCGACTTCCTGGGGCGGATCGACGAGCAGGTGAAGGTGGGCGGCTTCCGCGTGGAGCCGGCCGAGGTGGAGGCCGTCCTGGCCTCGCACCCCGAGGTGGCCGACGGGGCGGTGGTGGCGCGCGCCGACGAGGCGGGGCGCACCCGCCTCTTCGGCTACTACGTGGCCGTCCCCGGGGCCGAGCTCACCGAGCGCGAGCTGCGGGCGCACCTCCGCCGCCGCCTCCCCCCGTACATGGTCCCCTCGGCGCTGGTGGCGCTCCCCGAGCTCCCGCTCTCGCCGAACGGGAAGGTGGACCGCCGGGCCCTCCCCGCGCCGGCCGCCGTGCAGGCGGGCGACGACGACTTCGTGGCGCCGCGGACCCCCACCCAGGCGGTGCTGGCCGAGATCTGGTCGGACGTCCTGGGGGTGGAGCGGGTGGGCGAGTACGACCACTTCTTCGAGCTGGGCGGGCACTCGCTCCTGGGGATGCAGGTGATGACCCGCATCCGCCAGCTCTTCGGGGCCGAGCTCCCGGTGCGGACCCTCTTCGAGGCGCCGCGGCTGGCGATGATGGCCGAGCGGATCGACGAGGCGCTGGGGGTCGAGGGGGTCCCCGAGCAGCCCGCGCTGGTCCCCGCGCGGCGCGACACGGCGCTCCCGCTCTCGTTCGCGCAGGCGCGCCTCTGGTTCCTCCACCAGCTGGAGCCCGACTCGCCCTTCTACAACATCCCCGCGGCCGTGCGGCTGGAGGGGAAGCTGGACGTCGAGGCGCTCCGCCGCACGCTGGAGGAGGTGGTCCGCCGCCACGAGCCGCTGCGGACCGTCTTCCACGTCCGGAACGGCGAGCCGGTGCAGGTGGTCCGCCCCGCGGGGCGCTTCCACCTCCCGGTGCACGACCTCCGCGTCCTCCCGGCCGAGTGGCTGGAGGCCGAGGTCTCGGCGATCGCCGACGAGGAGGCCGCGCGCCGCTTCGACCTGGAGCGCGACGTCACCCTCCGCGGGACGCTGATCCGCCTCCGCGACGCCGAGCACGTCCTGCTGCTCAACCTCCACCACATCGCGGGCGACGGGTGGAGCCTGGGGGTGCTCTTCCACGAGATCGGGAAGCTGTACGAGGCGTTCGCGTCGGGGGCCGAGTCGCCGCTGGCGCCCCTCCCCGTGCAGTACGCCGACTACGCGGTGTGGCAGCGGAAGTGGCTCTCCGACGAGACGCTGGAGAAGCAGCTGGCGTACTGGAGCCGCCGCCTGGGAGACGCGCCCCCGGCGCTGGAGCTCCCCACCGACCGGCCGCGCCCGCCCGTGCAGACGCACCAGGGGGCGGTGCACCACTTCACCATCCCCGCCGACCTGGCGGCGCGGGTGCGGGCCTTCGCGCGGCGCGAGGGGGCCACGCTCTACATGGTCCTCCTGGCGGCGCTCGACACCCTCCTCCACCGCTGGTCGGGGCAGGACGACATCGTCGTCGGCTCGCCGATCGCGGGGCGGGTGCGGCGCGAGCTGGAGGGGCTGATCGGCTTCTTCGTCAACACCATGGCGCTCCGCGTCGACCTCTCGGGCGACCCCTCGTTCCACGACCTCCTGGCGCGGGTCCGCGAGACGACGCTGGACGCGTACGCGCACCAGGACCTCCCGTTCGAGCGGATCGTGGAGGCGCTCCAGCCGGAGCGGTCGCTGGCGCGCTCGCCGATCTTCCAGGTCTCCTTCGTCCTCCAGAACGCGCCGACGCCGCCGGTGGAGCTCCCGGGGCTGCGCCTCCGCCTCCAGGACCTCTCCAGCGGGACGTCGAAGTTCGACCTGAGCGTGGAGCTCCGCGAGGTGCCGGAGGGGCTGGCGGGGGAGGCCGAGTTCGCCACCGCGCTCTTCGACCGCGAGACGGTCGCGCGGATGATGAAGCAGCTCCAGGCGATCCTCGCCGCCGTGGTGGCCGACCCGTCGACCCCCGTCTCGCGCATCCCGCTGCTGCCCAGCGGCGAGCGGGTGGCGGTGCTGCGGATGTGGCCCGAGGGCGACCCCGCGCGGCCGATCGAGGCGGTGCACCGGCGCTTCGCGCGGGCCGCGGCGGCCGACCCGCTGGCCCCCGCGCTGGAGTGCGACGGGCGCACCGTCTCCTTCGGCGAGCTGGACGCGCGCGCCAACCGGATCGCCCGCCTCCTCCGGGGGCGCGGGGTGGGGCCGGAGACGCGGGTGGGGGTCTTCTCGGAGCGGACCCCGGAGATGGTGGCCGGGATCCTGGGCGTCCTCAAGGCGGGGGCGGCGTACGTCCCCCTCGACCCCAAGTACCCCCGCGGACGGCTGGAGTACATGCTCCAGGACTCGGGGGTCCCCTTCGTCCTGGCGCTCGACCGGATCCTCGACCGCCTCCCCCCGTCGGAGGCCGAGGTGATCTCGCTCGACGGGGCGTGGAGCGCGGGGGGCGACGCGTCGGACCCGGAGGTCGAGATCGACCCCCGGACGGTCGCCTACGTCATCTACACCTCGGGGTCGACCGGGCGGCCGAAGGGCGTGCTGGTGCCGCACTCGGGGGTCTCGGCGTACCTCGGCTGGGCGGTGGAGAGCTACCGCCTGGGCGGCGAGGGCGCGCCGGTGCACTCGCCGCTGGCCTTCGACCTCACGGTCACCTCGCTCTTCGTCCCCCTCCTGCGGGGCGAGCGGGTGGTCCTCGTCCCCGACGCGGGCGGGGTGGAGGGGCTGGCGGCGGCGCTCCGGGCGAACCCGGGGATGTCGCTGGTGAAGCTGACCCCCACGCACCTCTCGCTCCTCCGCAACCAGCTGGGCGACGACGCGGCGCGGGTGTCCCCGAAGGCGTTCGTGATCGGCGGCGAGAACCTGGAGGCGGAGGTCGCGGCCTACTGGCTGACCGCCGCGCCGGGGACGGCGCTGATCAACGAGTACGGGCCCACCGAGGCCACCGTGGGGTGCTGCATCCACCGCGTCTCGGAGTACGCGCCCCACCACGGATCGGTCCCCATCGGGCAGCCGACGCCGGGGACGCGCCTCTTCGTCCTCGACCGCCACCTGGAGGCGGTTCCCGTCGGGGTCGCCGGCGAGCTGTACATCGGCGGGGCGCAGCTGGCGCGGGGGTACCTGGGGCGCCCCGACCTCACCGCCGAGCGCTTCGTCCCCGACCTCTACGCCGACGGGCCCGGGGCGCGGATGTACCGCACCGGCGACCGGGCGCGGTGGCTGGCCGACGGGACGCTGGAGTTCCTGGGGCGCCTCGACGACCAGGTGAAGATCCGCGGCCACCGCATCGAGCCGGCCGAGATCGAGACCGTCCTGGCCCAGCACCCCGAGGTCTCCGACGCCGCCGTCGAGGTGCGCGAGGACGGCTCGGGGGGCAAGCGCCTGGTCGGCTACGTCGTCCCCGCTCCGTACGCCGAGGAGGAGGCGCCGGCCGTCGTCGAGGCGTCGCCCGAGGCTTCGCCGGAATACGGCGAGGACAGGGACGCGCAGGTCTCGCAGTGGGAGACGGTGTTCGAGGGGATGTACGGCGGGGGCGAGGCCGAGGACGTCACCTTCAACATCGTGGGCTGGAACAGCTCGTACACGGGCGAGGCCATTCCGCCCGAGGAGATGCGCGAGTGGGTCGACCGGACCGCCGAGCGCATCCTCTCCCTCCAGCCGAGCCGCGTGCTGGAGATCGGCGTGGGGTCGGGGCTCTTCCTCTTCCGCGTGGCCCCGCACGCCTCGCTGTACGTGGGCGCCGACCTCTCGTCGAACGCCATCCAGAAGCTGTCGGAGGCGCTCCCGAAGTCGGGCCTGCGCCTCCCGCCGGTGAAGCTGCTGAACCGCCCCGCGGACGACCTCTCCGGCCTCCAGCCGCGGGAGTTCGACACGGTGGTCATCAACTCCGTCATCCAGTACTTCCCCTCGCCGTCGTACCTGGCGGGGGTGCTGGAGGGCGCGGTGGAGCGGGTGCGCGACGGCGGGGCGATCTTCGTCGGCGACGTCCGCGCGCTGGAGACGGTGTCGGCCTTCCACGCGGGGACGGAGCTCATGCGGGCGGCCGACACGGCCACCGCGGCCGAGCTGCGGGCGCGGATCCGCCGCCGGGGCGAGGAGGAGGAGGAGCTGGTCCTCGACCCGCGCTTCTTCGCCGCCCTCAAGGAGCGCGTCCCCCGCATCTCGCGGGTGGACGTTCGGGTCAAGCGCGGCGTCCACCACAACGAGCTCTCGCGCCACCGCTACGACGTGATCCTCCACGTGGGCCCCGCGCCCGAGGCCCCCGTGGCCGCCCGCGAGGCGCAGTGGGGGACCGAGGTGAAGTCGGTCGAGGGCCTGCGGGCGATCCTGGAGGCCGGCGGCGCGCCCCTCCGCCTCCACGGGGTGCCGAACGCCCGCGTGGCGGCCGAGCTCCGGATGCTGGAGCTCCTGGAGAGCGAGGACGCGCCGGAGAACGCGGCGGCGCTGCGGGCCGAGCTGGCCCGGGTGCGCGCGGTCGATCCGGAAGAGATCTGGCGGCTGGGCGAGTCCCTCGGGCTGAAGGTGGAAGTGCAGCCCACGCCGGGCGCCGCGGGGCGCTTCGACGCGGCCTTCGTCCCCGCGGACTTCCGCGGCTCGCCCTTCGCGCCGCTCCCCTCGGGGGGCCGGCCGCCGCGGGCGTGGGCCAACGACCCGCGCCGGGGGGCGCGGATCCGGGCGCTGGTGCCGAAGCTCCGCGCCTTCCTCCGCGACCACCTCCCGGAGTACATGGTCCCGGCGGCGGTGGTGGTGATGGAGTCCTTCCCGCTGACCGAGAACGGGAAGACCGACCGCCGCGCCCTCCCCGACCCCGAGACCCCGCGCGCCGCCTCGGACGCGGACTACGTGGCCCCGCGCACCGAGACGGAGGCCGCCCTCTGCGGGATGTGGGCCGAGCTGCTGCGCGTGGAGCGGGTGGGCGTCGAGGACAACTTCTTCGACCTGGGCGGGCACTCGCTCCTGGCGACCGTGCTGGTCTCCCGGATCCGCGAGCAGATGCAGCTGGAGGTGCCGCTGCACCGCGTCTTCCAGACCCCCACCGTGGCGGGGCTGGCGGGGGTGGTCGAGGAGCTGAACCAGAAGATGCTCGAGAAGCTCCTGGCCGAGCTCGACGGGCTGAGCGACGAGGACGCCGCGGCGCTGCTGGCGCTGGAGGCCGAGACCTTTTCCCAATAGATGACGGACTTCAAGCACCGCGTGGCGGGCCTCTCCCCGGAGAAGCGCGCCCTCCTGGAATTGCGCCTCCGGAAAGCGCAGGCCGAGCAGACCGGCTCGGCCATCCGGGCCCGCCCCCGCAACGGCGAGCCCTTCCCCTGCTCGTTCGCCCAGCAGCGCCTCTGGCTCCTGGACCGGATGGACCCGGGGAAGGCCTTCTACAACATGGCCTTCCACCTCCGCCTCCACGGCGCCCTCGACGCGGGGGCCCTGGAGCGCGCGCTCGACGCCTTGCGCGAGCGCCACGAGGTCCTGCGCACCGTCTTCCCCTCGCGGGGGGGCGAGCCCGTGCAGGTCATCCAGCCGTTCGCGCCCGTCCCGCCGGCGGTCGTCGAGGCCCCCGGGCTCGACGCGGCGGGGCGCGACGCGGAGGTGGCCCGGCTCTCCTTCGCCGACGCCAACGCGCCCTTCGACCTGGAGCGCGGGCCGCTGATGCGGGCCACGCTGGTGCGCCTGGCCGACGACGACCACGCCCTCCTGCTGACGCTGCACCACATCGTCAGCGACGGGTGGAGCATGGGGATCCTGGCGCGCGAGCTGGGGGCGCTGTACGGCGCCTTCGCGGCGGGGCGCGAGAGCCCGCTGGAGCCGCTGGAGGTGCAGTACGCCGACTACGCGGTGTGGCACCGCGACTTCTTGAGCGGCGCCGAGCTGGAGCGGCAGGAGCGCTTCTGGGCCGACGCCCTCTACAACGCCCCGGCGGCGCTGGAGCTCCCCACCGACCGCCCCCGCCCGCCTGTGCAGAGCCACCGCGGCGCGACCCTCTCGCACGACGTCCCGGCCGAGGTGGCCGAGCGCGTCCGCGAGGTGGCGCGCGCCGAGGGGGCGACGCTCTTCCCGGCGCTGGTGGCGGCGTTCCGCTACGTCCTGGGGCGCCACTCGGGGCAGCGCGACGTCGTCCTGGGGACCCCGGTGGCGGGGCGGACGCGGACGGAGACGGAGGGGCTGATCGGCTTCTTCGTCAACACGCTGGCGCTCCGTACCCCCATCGAGGGCGACCCCACCTTCCGCGAGCTGGTGCGGCGCGAGCACGCCGACGCGGTGCAGGCGCTGGGGCACCAGGACCTCCCCTTCGACCGGGTGGTCGACCTCCTCAGGGTGCACCGCGACCCCGCGCGGAACCCGCTCTTCCAGGCCATGGTGAGCCTGCAGAACGTGGGCGACGACGCGCTCCAGCTCCCCGGGCTGGCGGCCCGCCGCGTCTCCGTGCGCTGGGCGTCGGCCAAGTTCGACATCATGGCCGACGTCTACGACCAGGCCGGCGGGGGGCTCCGCGTCGACCTGGAGTACGCCACGGACCTCTTCGAGGCGTCGACCGCGCGGCGGATCGCCGAGCACCTCCACCGCTTCCTCGAGAACGCCTCCGCGGCGCCGGACCGGAAGATCTCGGAGGTCCCGCTGATGGGGCCCGAGGAGCGGGAGACGGTCCTCTCCAGGTGGAACCGGACGGACGTCGAGTATCCCCGCGAGGCGACGCTGGACGCGCTCTTCGCCGAGGTGGCGCGCGAGCACCCGGACCGTGTGGCCGTGCGCTTCGGCGGGCGGGGGACGACGTACGCGGAGCTGGACGCGCGCGCCAACCGCGCGGCGCGCCGCCTCCGCGCGCTGGGGGTGGAGCCGGGCGGGCGGGTGGGGATCGCGGTGGAGCGCTCGGCCGAGGTGATGGTCGCCGTCCTGGCGGCGCTCAAGGCGGGGGCGGCGTACGTCCCCCTCGACCCGACGTACCCGGCCGACCGGCTGGAGTACATGGCCTCGGACGCGCGGGTGCAGGCGCTCGCCGTCCTCTCCGACGTGCCCCCGGCGCTGAAGGCGTTCGCGGGCCCCGTCCTCTCCTTCGAGCGCGACCGCGCGGCCCTCGACGCCGAGGACGCTTCGCCGCTGGAGGCGGGGACGTACGCCGAGTCGACGGCCAAGGTGATCTACACCTCGGGGTCGACGGGACGCCCCAAGGGGGTCGAGGTCCCCCACCGCGGCGTCGTCCGGCTGGTGCGCGGGGCCGACTACGCCGACCTGGCCCCCGGCGACGTCTACCTCCACGTGGCCCCCCTCGCCTTCGACGCCTCCTCCTTCGAGCTGTGGGCGCCGATGCTGAACGCGGGGACGCTGGTCGTCTTCCCCCCCGAGCGCCCCAGCCCCGAGCTGATCGAGCGGACGGTGCGCGAGGAGGGGGTGACGACGCTCCTCCTCTCGTCCGGGCTCTTCCACCAGCTGGTGGCGTGGGGGCTGGAGGGGCTGCGGGGGCTCAAGGCGCTCCTCACCGGCGGCGACATCCTCTCGGTCGAGCACGCGCGGCGGACGCTGGAGGCGCTTCCCGCGACGCGGCTGGTGAACGTCTACGGCCCCACCGAGAACGCCACCTTCACCAGCTGCCACATGGTGCGCCCCGAGGACGTGCAGCGCCCCTCGATCCCCATCGGCCCGCCGATCTCGAACACGCGGGTCTACGTCCTCGACCGGAGCCTTCGGCCGTGCCCGGTCGGCGTCCCCGGCGAGCTGTGCGCGGCGGGCGACGGGCTGGCGGCGGGGTACGTCGGCCGCCCGGGGCTCACCGCCGAGAAGTTCCGCTCGGTGGACTTCGGCGACGGGCGGGTGGAGCGCGTCTACCGCACCGGCGACCGGGCGCGGTGGCTGGAGGACGGGACGCTGGAGTTCCTGGGCCGGATGGACGGCCAGGTGAAGATCCGCGGCTACCGGATCGAGCCGGGCGAGGTGGAGGCGGCGCTCTCGGCGCTCCCGGACGTGCAGGAGACGGTGGTGGTCGCCCGCGAGGACGTCCCCGGCGACCGCCGCCTGGTGGCGTACCTCACCCCCCGCGGCGGGCGCGCCCCGGCGGCGGCGGAGCTCCGCGAGGCGCTCCGGCGGACCCTCCCCGAGTTCATGGTCCCCTCGGCGTTCGTCGTCCTCCCCTCCCTCCCGCTCACCACCAGCGGGAAGGTGGACAAGAAGGCGCTCCCCGCGCCGGCGGCCGAGCGGGCGGGGTTCGCCAAGCCCGAGACGGACACCGAGGTGGAGCTGGCGGGGATCTGGACCGAGCTCCTGGGCGTCGCGCGGGTGGGCAGGCACGACAACTTCTTCGACCTGGGCGGCCACTCGCTCTCGGCCATGCGGCTGGTGACGCGGCTGCGCGAGACGACGGGGATCGACATCCCGCTGGCCCGCGTCTTCGAGGCGCCGACGCTGGCGATGCTGGCGGGGGTGGTGGACGCGGCCGAGGCGGCGGCGCTGGCGGCGCTCCTCGACGAGCTGGAGGGGATGTCGGACGACGACCTCACCGCGGTGGCGGGGGTGGAAGCCGAATGAGCGAGCTCTCGCCGGAGCGGCGCAAGCTCCTGGAGATGCGGCTGAAGGGGATCAAGCCCGCGTCGGCCGCCGCCCCCGCCGGCCCGGCGCTCGTCGCCCGGCCGCGCGACGGGGGGCCGATGCCCGTCAGCTTCGCGCAGCAGCGGCTCTGGCTCCTCGACCGGCTGACGCCCGGGACGGGGGCGTACAACCTCCCCTGGCACGTCCGCCTCCGGGGCGAGCTCGACCGCGGGGCGCTGGAGCGGGCCGTGGAGGCCATCCGCGAGCGGCACGAGGCGCTCCGCACCGTCTTCGCCGAGCGCGAGGGCGAGCCCGTGCAGGTGGTCCGCCCGTACGTCTACGCCCCGCTGGCGACGGTGGACCTCCGCGGTCTCCCGGAGGGGGAGCGCGAGGCGGAGGCGGAGCGGCTGGCGCACGCGGACGCCAACGACGGGTTCGACCTGGCGGAGGCCGTCTTCCGCGCCGGGCTGATCGTCCTCGCCGACGACCACCACGTGCTGACGATGACGGCGCACCACATCGCCACCGACGGGTGGAGCGTGGCGGTGATGGCGAGCGAGCTCCAGGCGCTCTACCTCGCCTTCCGCGAGGGGCGGCCGAACCCGCTGGCCCCCCTCCCGCTCCAGTACGCCGACTTCTCGGCGTGGCAGCGCGAGCACCTCTCGGGGGCGACGCTGGAGCGGCACCTGAAGTTCTGGCGCGACACGCTGGCCGGGGCGCCCGCGGTGGTGGAGCTGCCGACGGACCGGCCCCGCCCGCCGGTGGAGAGCCACCGGGGCGACCGGCTGGAGCTGGCCTTCCCGCCCGCGCTGGGAGACCGGATCCGCGAGCTGGCGCGGGCCGAGCAGACGACGCTCTTCCCCCTCCTCCTGGGGGCCTTCCACGTCGTCCTCGCCCGCCACGCGGGGCAGGACTCGGTGGTGGTGGGGACGCCGATCGCCAACCGGACGCGGAAGGAGACGGAGGGGCTGATCGGCTTCTTCGCCAACACGCTGGCGCTGCGGGGCGACGTGGGCGACGACCCCACCTTCCGCGCGCTCCTCCGGCGGCAGAAGACGGCGGTCCTCGACGCCTTCACGCACCAGGACCTCCCCTTCGAGCGGGTGGTCGAGGAGCTGAAGGTGGCGCGCGACACCAGCCGCAACCCCCTCTTCCAGGTCATGTTCGCCCTCCAGAACGCGGGCGACGACCAGATGCGCATCGGGGGGCTCTCCATCGACCCGGCCGGGACGCGGACCGACTACACCAAGTTCGACCTCACGGTGGACGCGTTCGAGGAGGACGGGGTGATGAAGGTCGCCGTCCAGTACGCGACCGACCTCTTCGACGCGGCCAGCGCGTCCGCCTTCGCCCTCCGCTACCGCCGCTTCCTCCAGGACGCCGTCGCCGACCCCGACCGCCCGGTGTCGCGGATCGCGATGATGGACGATGAGGAGCGCGACCTCGTCGTCTCCGGGTGGAACGCGACCTCGGTCGACTACGACGGCCCCGCGACGCTCCCCGCCCTCTTCGCCGCCCGCGCGGCGGAGACGCCGGACGCGGACGCGGTCTCCTTCGCGGGCGAGTCGCTGACCTACGCGGAGCTGGACGCGCGGGCCAACCGCCTCGCGCACCACCTCCGCGCCCTCGGCGCCGGGCCGGACGCGCGCGTCGGGGTCTGCCTCGACCGCTCCGTCGACATGGCCGTCGCCGTCCTCGCCGCGCTCAAGGCCGGCGGGTGCTACGTGGCGCTCGACCCGGGCTACCCGGAAGACCGGCTGCGCTACATGCTGGAGGACAGCCGCGCCGCCGTCCTCGTCACCCGCGCGGAGATCGCGGACCGGCTCCCGATCGCGTCCACGCCCGTCGTCCGCGTGGACGCGGATCGCGCGGCGATCGACGCGCAGCCGTCCGACGACCCGGAGGCCGGCGTCTCGCCCGAGAACCTGGGCTACGTCCTCTACACCTCGGGGTCGACCGGCCGTCCCAAGGGCGTCGCGCTCCCGCAGCGCTCGCTGGTGAACCTGGTGCGCTGGCAGACGGCGAAGTGGGCGGGGGAGCCCCCGGCCGCGACGCTCCAGTTCGCCTCGCTCTCCTTCGACGTCTCGTTCCAGGAGCTCTTCGCCACCTGGGCGAGCGGGGGACGCGTGGTCCTGGTGGACGAGGAGACGCGGCGCGACGCCGACGCGCTCCTCCGCTACCTGGCTGAGAACGGGGTCGAGCGCCTCTTCCTCCCCTTCGCCGCGCTCCAGCACGTCGCCGAGGCGGCGCAGGGGCGCGACCTGGGCGACGTGAAGCTGCGCGAGATCGTCACGGCGGGCGAGCAGCTCCAGACGACCCCCGCGGTGACGCGCTTCGTGGCGGCGACGGGCGCGCGGCTGGAGAACCAGTACGGGCCCACCGAGGCGCACGTGGTGAGCGCGCACCCGCTCTCCGGCGATCCCGCGGCGTGGCCCGCGCTCCCGCCGATCGGGGCGCCGATCGCCAACGACCGGCTGTACGTGCTGGACAGGAACCTCGACGCGGTCCCCGTGGGCGTCCCGGGCGAGCTGTACATCGCGGGCGCCGGGCTGGCCCGCAGCTACCTCGACCGCCCGGCGCTCACGGCCGAGCGCTTCGTCCCGTCCCCCTTCGGCCCGGCGGGCGCGCGGATGTACCGCACCGGCGACCGCGCGCGGTGGCTGGACGGCGGCGCGCTCCAGTACCTGGGGCGCGCGGACGACCAGGTGAAGGTCCGCGGCTTCCGCGTGGAGCTGGGCGAGGTGGAGTCGGTGGTCCGGCAGCACCCCGGCGTCCGCGACGCCGCCGTGGCGGTGCGGGACGACCGGCTGGTGGCCTACGTGGTGGGCGATTCGGTCGATTCGGCCGAGCTGAAGGCGTTCGCGCGGGGGCGGCTCCCGGACTTCATGGTCCCGGGGGTCGTGGTGCCGGTGGACGCGCTCCCGCTGACCCCCAGCGGGAAGCTCGACCGCCGCGCCCTCCCCGCGCCGAGCCTGGAGGGCGCCGCCGCCGGAGGCGCGCCGGCGACGGAATCGGAGACCCTGCTCGCCGCGATCTGGGGCGAGCTCCTCGGCGTCGCCCGCATCGGGCGCGACGACGACTTCTTCGAGCTGGGGGGCCACTCGCTGGTCGCCGTCCGGCTCCTCATGCGGCTGCGCGAGGCGTTCGGCGTCGCGCTGTCGCTCCGGGCGGTCTTCGAGGCCCCCACCCTGGCGGCCCAGGCGGCCGCCGTCGACGCCGCGCGCGACGAGATGCTCGCGCGGCTCCTGGACGAGCTGGAAACCCTTCCCGACGACGAGGTCCCGGCGGCTGCGGGACGTGGAGCACATCAATGAGCGAGCTGCTGAAGCGCCTCGAGGCGCTCTCCCCCGAGAAGCGCCGCCTCCTGGAGCTCCGGCTCCAGATGGCCAAGTCCGAGGCCTCGGGTCCCGAGCTGCGCCCCCGCGAGCGCACCGGCGACCCCTTCCCCGTCTCCTTCGCGCAGCAGCGCCTCTGGCTGCTCGACCGGATGGCGCCGGGGACCGCCACCTACAACATCGCCTTCCACGTCCGGCTCAAGGGCCGCCTCGACGTCCCGGCGCTGGAGCGGGCCCTCGACGCCATGCGCGAGCGCCACGAGACGCTGCGGACCACCTTCGTCGAGAAGGACGGCGAGCCCGTGCAGGTCATCCACCCGTTCGCCCCCTCGGCGCTCCCGGTGGTCGACCTGTCGCGCCTCCCGAAGCCCGAGCGCGACGCCCGCGCCGAGGCGCTGGCGTACGAGGACGCCAACACCGGCTTCGACCTCCTCACCGGGCCGGTGCTCCGCGCCACGCTCCTGAAGCTGGCGGCCGACGAGCACCTCCTCTTCCTCACCATGCACCACATCACCAGCGACGGCTGGTCGATGAGCCTGATGGTGAAGGAGCTGGCGTCGATCTACGCCGCCTTCACCGAGGGGAAGGAGCAGCCCCTCCCCGAGCTCCCGCTCCAGTACGCCGACTTCGCCGTCTGGCAGCGCGAGTACCTGGCGGGCGACGTCCTGGAGCGCCACCTCAAGTTCTGGCGCGAGCGGCTGGCCGGCGCCCCCCCGGTCCTCGACCTCCCCCTCGACCGGCCCCGCCCGGCGGTGGAGAGCCACCGCGGGATGCGCTTCGACCACAAGGTCCCGCCCGAGCTGGCCGCGAAGGTGAAGGAGCTGGCCCGCGCCGAGGGCGCCACCCTCTTCGTGGTCCTCCTGGCGGCGCTCCGCGTCGTGCTGGGGCGCCACGCGGGGCAGGACGACGTGGTCGTCGGCACCGCGGTGGCCAACCGCACCCGGGGGCAGGTGGAGAAGCTGATCGGCTTCTTCGTCAACACGCTGGCGCTCCGCGGCGACCTCTCCGACGACCCCACCTTCCGCGCGCTCCTGCGCCGCGAGAAGGACGCGGTCCTCGAGGCGTTCGGGCACCAGGACCTCCCCTTCGAGCGGATCGTCGAGGAGCTCAAGATCCCCCGCGACGCCAGCCGCAACCCGCTCTTCCAGACCATGTTCACGGTCCAGAACGCGGGCGACGACAAGCTGCTGATGCCGGGGCTCGAGGTGGCGCCCGCCGCGGTCAACTACGACTCGGCGAAGTTCGACTACTCGATGGACGTCTACGAGGAGCACGGCGGCTTCACCGTCGGCGTCGAGTTCGCCCTCGACCTCTTCGAGGAGGCCAGCGCCCGCCGCCTCGCACGCCACTTCCACCGCTTCCTGGAGGCGCTCGTCCGCGACCCCGACGCCCCCATCTCGGCGCTGGGGATGATGGACGACGAGGAGCGCGAGACCGTCCTCGTCCGCTGGAACGACACCGCGACGGAGTATCCGCGGAATTCCACGGTCCACGGCCTCTTCCAGGAGACCGCCGCCGCCTTCGCCGAGAAGACGGCGGTCCGCTTCCAGGGCGAGGAGATCCCCTACGCGGAGCTGAACGCGCGCGCCAACCGCCTCGCCCGTCTTCTCCGCGAGCGCGGCGTGGGCGCCGGGACGCCCGTCGGGATGGCCGTCGAGCGCTCGGCCGACGCCATCGTCGCCGTCCTCGGCATCCTCAAGGCGGGCGGCGCGTACGTCCCGCTCGACGCCTCGTACCCGGCCGAGCGGCTCCAGTACATGCTGGAGAACTCGGAGGCGCCCGTCCTCGTCGTCCGCGGCGAGGTCCCGGCCGCCCTCGCCGGCTTCGAGGGCGCCGTCGTCTCGCTGTCGGCCGACCGCGACGCGATCGCCGCCCAGTCGCCGGAGGACCTGGACGAGATCGCCGGGCCCGAGTCGCTGGCGTACGTGATGTACACGTCGGGCTCGACGGGGAAGCCCAAGGGCGTCGCCACGCCGCACCGCGCGGTCGCCCGCCTGGTGCGCGACTCCAACTTCGCCGAGTTCTCCCCCGAGCACGTCACGCTGCACCAGGCGCCGCTGGCCTTCGACGCCAGCACGCTGGAGATCTGGGGCGCGCTGCTCAACGGGGCGCTCCTCGTCGTCTACCCCGCCCAGACGCCGTCGCTGGAGGAGCTGGGCGCGGCGCTCAAGGAAAACGGGATCACCACCCTCTGGCTCCCGGTGGGGCTCTTCAACCAGATGGTCGACGAGCGGATCGACGACCTGCGCGGGCTGAAGCAGCTCTGCGCGGGGGGCGACGCGCTCTCGGTGGTGCACGTCCGCAAGGCGCTCGCGGCGCTCCCGGAGGTGCGGATCTTCAACGGCTACGGGCCCACGGAGAACACCACCTTCACCACCTGCCGCCGGATCCGCCCCGAGGACACCGAGCGGCCGTCGATCCCCCTGGGGCCGCCGATCGCCAACACGCGCGTCTACATCCTCGACCGCCACATGCGCCCCTGCGGCGTCGGCGTCCCCGGCGAGCTGGTGGCGGCGGGCGACGGGCTGGCGCTGGGGTACGTGGGCCGCGAGGACCTCACGGCCGAGAAGTTCGTCACCGTCGACCTCGGCGGCGGGATCGTCGAGCGCGTCTACCGCACGGGCGACCGGGCGCGGTGGCTGGAGGACGGGACGGTCGAGTTCCTGGGCCGCGTCGACACGCAGGTCAAGATCCGCGGCTTCCGCATCGAGCCGGGGGAGATCGAGACCGTCCTGGCCGCCCACCCGAACGTGGGCGAGGCGACGGTGATCGCCCGCGAGGACACCCCGGGCGACCGGCGGCTGGTGGCGTACGTCACCGCCCGCAACGGCGTCCGCCCCGAGTCGGCCGACCTCCGCGAGGCGGTCCGCGCGGCGCTCCCCGAGTACATGGTCCCCGCGGCCTTCGTCGTCCTCGACGAGATGCCGCTCACCCCCAACGGGAAGGTGGACCGCCGGGCCCTCCCCGCCCCCGAGTGGTCGGGGAGCGACGAGGACTACGTGGCGCCCGAGGGGGAGACCGAGGTGGCGCTGGCCGCCATCTGGGCCGAGGTGCTGAAGGTGGAGCGCGTCGGCGCCGACGACGACTTCTTCATGCTGGGCGGCCACTCGCTCCTGGCCACCCAGGTCGTCTCCCGCGTCCGCCAGGCGTTCGGCGTCGAGCTCCCGCTCCGCGCCCTCTTCGAGGCGCCCCACGTCCGCGGCCTCTCCGCCCGGATCGACGCCGCGCTGGCGCCGTCGGACGACGCGCCGGGGACGAGCGAGGTCGCCGCCGCCGCGCCGCCGATGGTGGCGGTGCCGCGCGAGGGGGAGCTCCCGCTCTCGTTCGCGCAGGAGCGGATGTGGTTCCTGGAGCAGTTCCAGCCGGGGACCGGCAACTACAACATGCCGCTGGTGCTGAACCTCGGCGGCTCGCTCGACGTCGAGGCGCTCCGCGCCGCCATCGAGGGCGTCATCGCCCGCCACGAGGCGCTCCGCTGCAACTTCGGCGAGCGCGACGGGCAGCCGACCCTCTCCATCCACCCGCCGTTCCGCTTCGACCTCCCGGTGGTGGACGTCGCGTCGGAGGCCGAGGTCGACGCCTTCTGCGCGGCCGACGCCAACGCGCCCTTCGACCTGGCCCACGGGCGGATGATCCGCGGCGCGCTCCTCCGCGTCTCGCCGGAGAAGCACGTCCTGGCGCTCAACCAGCACCACGTCGTGGGCGACGGGTGGTCGATGGGGATCCTCTTCCGCGAGCTCACCGCGCTCTACGACGCGCGGGTCCGCGGGGTCGACGCCCAGCTCCCCGAGCTCCCCCTCCAGTACCCGGACTTCGCCGTCTGGCAGCGGAAGTGGCTCTCGGGCGCCGAGCTGGAGCGCCAGGTCCGCTACTGGCGCGACCGGCTCTACGGCGCGCCGGCCACCATCGAGCTCCCCACCGACCGGCCGCGCCCGCCCGCGCAGAGCTTCCGCGGCGCCGCGCACGCCTTCCAGATCCCGCCCGCGCTCTCGAAGCGGGTGAAGGAGCTGACGGCGCGGGAGAACGCGACCCTCTTCATGACCACGCTGGCCGCCTTCCAGGCCGTCCTCAGTCGCTACGCGCGGCAGGACGACGTGGTGGTCGGCTCGCCGATCGCGGGGCGCAACCGCGCCGAGACGGAGAACCTGATCGGCTTCTTCGTCAACACGCTGGCGCTCCGGGCCGACCTCTCGGGCGACCCCACCTTCCGCGAGCTCCTGGCGCAGGTCCGCGACAACACGCTGGGGGCGTACGCCCACCAGGACCTCCCCTTCGAGAAGCTGGTGGAGGAGCTCCAGGTGGAGCGGAGCACGGCGTACCAGCCCGTCTTCCAGGTGATGTTCGCCGTCCAGAACATGGACATGGGCGGGCTCGACCTCCCGGGCGTCCACATCGACTGGCGGAACAGCGAGCACCGCACCGCCAAGTTCGACCTCACCCTCGACCTGATGGAGCACGAGGACGCCATCGAGGCGTTCATCGAGTACGCCACCGACCTCTTCGACGAGGCCACCGTCGAGCGGCTGGGGCGCCACTACGTCCGCTTCCTCGAGGGGGCGCTGGCGAACCCGGACAAGCGCGTCTCCGAGATCGGGCTGGTCACCGACGAGGAGTGGGGCCAGCTCCAGGCGTGGAACGCGGCCACGGCGCGCCCCGACTACCGCCGCGACGTCTGCATGCACCAGCTCTTCGAGGCGCAGGCCGCGAAGACGCCGGGCGAGACCGCGCTCATCCGCGACCACGTCCAGCTCACCTACGGCGAGCTGAACGGGCGGGTCAACCAGCTGGCGCGCCACCTCCGCAAGCTGGGCGTGGGCCCCGAGGTCCGCGTCGGCGTCCTGATGGAGCGCACCGAGGAGCTGATCGTCGCCCTCCTGGCCGTGCAGAAGGCGGGCGGCGCCTACGTCCCGCTCGACCCCAACTACCCGGCCGAGCGCGTCGCCTTCATGCTGGAGGACACGGGGGTCCCCGTCCTCCTCACCCAGGAGCGCCTCCTCCCGCGCCTCCCGGAGCTGGCCGCCCGCGTCGTCCCCGTGGACGCCGCGTGGCCCGAGATCGCGAAGGAGAGCGACGCCAACCCGGAGAACCTGGCCCGTCCCGAGAACGTCGGGTACTTCATCTACACCTCCGGCTCCACCGGTCGCCCCAAGGGGATCCAGCTGGAGCACCGCTCGGCGGCCATCGTCCTCCAGTGGCTCCGCGACGAGCTCTCCGACGAGCTGCGGAAGCGCGTGCTGGCGTCGACCTCCATCTGCTTCGACGTCTCCATCGCCGAGATCTTCGGCACCCTCTCGTGGGGCGGGACGATCGTCCTGGTGAAGAACGCGCTCTCGCTCTCCACGCTGGAGCACGACGTCTACATGGCCAGCATGGTCCCCAGCGCGGCCGCCGAGCTCCTGCGGCTGGGCGGGATCCCGTCCACGCTCCGGTCGATGAACCTGGGCGGCGAGCCGGTGAAGCCCAGCCTCTCGAACGACCTCTACAAGACCGGCCACGTCGAGCAGGTGATCAACTTCTACGGCCCTTCCGAGGACACGACCTACACGTCGTACCTCTACATCCCGAAGAACACCCAGCGGATGACGGTCGGCCGTCCCGTCGCCAACACCCAGCTCTGGGTCCTCGACCGGCACCTCCGCCCCTGCCCGGTGGGCGTCCCCGGCGAGCTGTACATCGGCGGCCACGGGGTGACGCGCGGCTACCACGCCCGCTTCGCCATGACGGCCGAGAAGTACCTCCCGGACCCGTTCAGCGCCGAGCCGGGCGCGCGGATGTACCGCACCGGCGACCTCTGCCGCTACCTCCCCGACGGGCAGGTGGAGTACTACGGCCGCCTCGACACCCAGGTGAAGATCCGCGGCCACCGCGTCGAGGTGGGCGAGGTGGAGGCCACGCTCGCCACCCACCCGCAGCTGGCCGAGAGCGCCGTCGTCGTCCGCGACGACCGCTCGGGGATGGCGCGGCTGGTGGCGTACTACGTCCCCGAGCTCCCCGCGCCGCCGCTCTCCGAGCTGCGCGCCTACCTCAAGGAGCGGCTCCCGGAGTACATGGTCCCCACCGCGTGGGTGCGGATGGACGCCCTCCCGCACACCCCGAACGGGAAGGTGGACCGCCGCTCGTTGCCCGAGCCCGACCAGCGCGAGCAGCAGGGCGCCTTCCAGCCCCCGCGCACGCCCACCGAGCAGGTGCTGGCGGCGATCTGGAGCGAGGTGCTGGGGGTGGAGAAGGTGGGGCGGACGGACAACTTCTTCGAGCTGGGCGGCCACTCGCTGGTGGCCACGCAGGTGATGTCGCGCCTCCGCGAGGCCTTCCGCCTCGACCTCCCGCTCCGGGTCCTCTTCGACGCCTCGACCGTGGAGGCGCTGGCCGAGGCGGTGGAGGCCGCGCGCCGCGAGGCCGAGCAGATGAACGAGGTCCCCCTCCAGCGCGTCGAGCGGGAGGGCGACGTCCCCCTCTCGTTCGCGCAGGAGCGCCTCTGGTTCATCGAGAAGCTCCAGCCCGGCACCTCGACGTACAACATGCCGATGGTGGTGGAGCTGAAGGGGGAGGTCGACCCCGACGCCTTCCGCCTGGCGCTCACCGAGCTGGTGGCGCGCCACGAGACGCTGCGGACCACCTTCAGCGTCCGCGACGGGCAGCCCGTGCAGGTGATCAACCCGGCGGCCGACCTTCCGCTCCCGGTGGTCGACCTCTCGCACCTCCCCCTGGAGCTGGCCGAGAAGGAGGCGAAGGAGGTCCTGCGCGCCGAGGCGCTGGCGCCCTTCGACCTCGAGCGCGGGCCGGTGATCCGCGCCCGGCTGGTGCACCTCCAGGAGCGCCGGTGGCTCCTGGCGGTCAGCATGCACCACATCTGCTCGGACGGGTGGTCGATGAACGTCCTCTTCGCCGAGCTGGCCGACCTCTACCACGGCCACGTCGCCGGCGAGCCGGCGCGCCTCCCCGAGCTCCCGGTGCAGTACGCCGACTACGCGGCGTGGCAGCGGCGGTGGCTCTCGGGCGGGCGGCTGGAGAAGCAGCTGGGGTACTGGCGCGGAAAGCTGGCCGGCGCGCAGCCGCTGGAGCTCTTCACCGACCGCCCCCGCCCCGGGGTGCAGTCCTTCCGCGGGCGCTCGCACGGCTTCGAGCTCCCGCTGGCGCTGGTCGACGAGCTGGAGGCGATGGGGCGGCGCGAGGGGACGACGATGTTCATGACCCTCCTCGCGGCGTTCAAGGTCCTCCTCCTGCGCTACACCGACCAGCTCGACGTGGTGGTGGGCTCGCCGATCGCGGGGCGGAACCGGAACGAGCTGGAGGGGCTGATCGGCTTCTTCGTCAACACCCTCCCCCTCCGGACCGACCTCTCGGGCGACCCGACCTTCATCGAGGTCCTCAAGCGCGTCCGCGAGACGACGCTCGACGCCTACGCCCACCAGGACGTCCCCTTCGAGCGGCTGGTGGACGCGCTGAAGGTGGAGCGCTCCCTGAGCCGCCACCCGGTCTTCCAGGTGTCGTTCACCGTCCAGAGCGTCCCGCTCACCTCGCCCCCGATCGCGGGGCTCGACGTGGTGGTGCGCGAGGGGGAGCCGGAGACGACCAAGTTCGACCTCACCGTCGGGCTGGTGCACACCCCCGAGGGGGTCTTCTGCGGGATCGACTACGCGACCGACCTCTTCGAGGAGTACACCATCCGGCGGATGGCCGAGCACTTCCGGGTGCTGCTGGAGGGGATCGTCCACGGCCCCACGCTGAAGCTCTCGGAGCTCCCCCGCCTCCTCGACGAGACGGAGCGGCACCGGGTGGTGGTGGAGTGGAACCAGACCGAGCACGACGTCCCGGCGCGCCCCGTCCACCGCCTCGTCTCCGAGACGGCGGCCCGCCAGCCGGAGAAGGCGGCGATCCTCTTCGGCGGGCGCGAGACGACGTACGCCGAGCTGGAGGCGCGGGCCAACCGGCTGGCGCACCACCTGGTGGCGCGGGGCGTGGGGCCGGAGAGCAAGGTCGGCCTCTTCGTCGACCGCTCGCCGGAGCTCTTCGTGGGCGTCCTCGGCATCCTCAAGGCGGGCGGCGCCTACGTCCCCCTCGACCCGGCGTACCCGGCCGAGCGGCTCCGGCACATGGTCGACGACTCGGGGCTGGAGGTGGTCGTCTCCACCGGCGGCGTCCACCCGGAGCTCCTGGCCGGGAAGCGGATCGACGTCGTCGACCTCGCCGCCGAGGCCGAGGCGATCGCGGCGCGGCCGGCGACGGACCCCCAGGTCCCCGTCGACCTCGACAACCTGGCGTACGTGATCTACACCTCGGGCTCCACCGGCCTCCCCAAGGGGGTGCTGGTGCCGCACCGGGGGATCCCGAACCTGGTGACGTCGCAGATGCGGCGCTTCGGGATCGACGCCGAGTCGCGCGTCCTCCAGTTCGCCTCGTTCTCCTTCGACGCGGCGGTCTCGGAGACCTTCTCCACCTTCGTGGCGGGGGGGACGCTGGTCGTCGCCCCGCGCGAGGCGCTCCTCCCCGGGCCGGCGCTCCTCTCGACGCTCCGCGGGAACCGGGTCACCAAGGTGACGCTCCCGCCGTCGGCGCTGGCGATGCTCTCGGAGGAAGACCTCCCGGAGCTGCGCACCGTCGTCTCGGCGGGCGAGGCCGTCGGACCGAACGTGGTGGCGCGGTGGGGGAAGGGGCGGCGCTTCGTGAACGCCTACGGGCCCACGGAGACCACCGTCGGCGCCAGCTGCGCCCTCTGCGAGCCGGACGGGAACCGGCCGCCGATCGGGCGGGCGTTCGAGAACCTGAAGCTCTACGTCCTCGACCACGAGGGGCTCCCCGTCCCCGTGGGCGTCCCCGGCGAGCTCTTCGTGGGCGGCATGGGCGTGGTCCGCGGCTACCACGGGAAGCCGGGGATGACGGCCGAGAAGTTCGTCCCCGACCCGTTCACCGGGGTGGCCGGGGCGCGGATGTACGGCACCGGCGACCGCGTCCGCTGGCGGCGCGACGGACAGGTCGAGTTCCTGGGGCGCGTGGACGAGCAGGTCAAGATCCGCGGCTTCCGGATCGAGCCGAGCGAGATCTCGGCGCTCCTCTCCGGGCTCCCCGGGGTGCGCGACGCGCTGGTGATCGTCCGCGCCGACGGCGGGCACCAGCGGCTGGTGGCGTACATCGTGGCCACGCCGGGGCGCTCTCCGCGCGCGGCGGACCTCCGGGCGCACCTCAAGGCGCGCCTCCCGGACTACATGGTCCCCACTCACTTCATCGTCATGGACGCGTTCCCGATGACCCCGAACGGCAAGGTCGACCGCGCCGAGCTCCCGGCGCCCGAGCAGGCGGAGGGCGGCGACGCCCCCGTGGCCCCGCAGGGCGAGCTGGAGCGGACCATCGCCGCGGTCTGGCAGGAGCTCCTGGGGCTCAAGTCGGTCGGGGTGAACGACAACTTCTTCGAGATCGGCGGGCACTCGCTCCTGCTGGCGCAGCTGCACGAGAAGCTGCGCGAGACGCTGGGGCGCGAGGTGTCGATGGTGGACCTCTTCCAGTACCCCACCATCTCCGCCCTGGCCGCCCACCTCGACGCCGCCGCCCGCGCCGAGCGCGATGGGAGCGAGGGCGAGGCGAAGGCGCCCGCGGAGCAGGCCGGCGTGGGCCGCGGCTCGCGCCGCCGCGAGATGCTGCGCGGCCGGCGCTGACCGTCGACCCGCGGTTCGAAGGGGGGTGGGCGCCGCCGTCCCGGGCGCCCGCCTCTCCTTTTCCGGTCCCGAACGGCTCCCGGCGGCGCGATGTGGCCGGAGAGGACAGGGCGGGTGGCCGCCGTTGCGACGCCGGAGGGTCGCAGATCCCCGGCGCCTGGCCCGGAAGGGTGTCGAGGATTGGCGGGTTCGTTCGGTTTCGGGTGCGGATGTCGGGTCAGGTGTGTGGGATTTCCCGACATTCATACATCTTTGTGGGTCTGTAGATTGGAGTCTCCCGCGGCCGGATCGGCGCGGGGGCGGGGCGGTGCGGGCGCGGGGGACCGCGCGAGGGGAAAGATCCAAACTTTGCACAAACCGGGCCCGGGGCCTGGTCGCGGGATAGCAGTCCTGGAGTGTGGCGGTTCGGCGGTGGCGGGTCCGGCGCGGTGCGGGCCGGTGCGGTACGAGGGCGGGTGTGGGGCCCTGAGCGGACGACCGCGACGACTGACCGGCGTCCTTCTGACGATACATCACTGGCGAGGAACCGAAGAATGAGCTTCGAGGCCGAGAACTACGAGGGCGTCCCCGAGGTGGCCGTCATCGGGATGTCGGGGCGCTTCCCCGGCGCCGACGACCTCCGGACGTACTGGCAGAACATCCGCGACGGCGTGGAGTCCATCACCTTCTTCAGCGACGAGGAGCTCCTGGCTTCCGGGCTGACGGAGGAGGAGATCTCGCACCCCGACTACGTGAAGGGCGTGGGGGCGCTCCGCGAGATCGACACCTTCGACGCCGGCTTCTTCGGCTACTCGCCCCGCGAGGCGGAGGTGCTGGAGCCCGCGCACCGGATCTTCCTGGAGTGCGCCTGGGAGGCGATGGAGAACGCGGGGTACGACCCCGCGCGCGTGGAGGGGAGCGTCGGCGTCTACGCGGGCGCCGGGAACCCGTACTACACCGAGAACAACGTCCGCGGGAACCCCGAGCTGGCCGCCACCGTCGGCGAGTTCCAGCTCGCCGTGGGGAGCGGGAAGGACTTCCTGGCCACCCGCGCGGCGTACAAGATGAACCTCCGCGGCCCCGCGGTGAGCGTCCAGACCGGGTGCTCGACCTCGCTGGTGGCCGTCCACATGGCCGCCCAGGCGCTCCTCCACGGCGAGTGCGACCTGGCGCTGGCGGGCGGCGCCTCGGTCGCCGTCCCCCACAAGACCGGCTACCTGTACTCGCACGGCGGGATCCTCTCGCCCGACGGGCACTGCCGCGCCTTCGACGCGAAGTCGGGCGGGGCGCAGGCCGGGAGCGGCGTGGGCGTCGTCGTCCTCAAGCGGCTGGAGGACGCCGTCCGCGACGGCGACCCGATCCGCGCCGTCATCAAGGGATCGGCGATCAACAACGACGGCTCCAACAAGGTGGCCTACACGGCGCCGAGCGTCGAGGGCCAGGCCGCGGTGGTCCGCGAGGCGCTGGAGGTGGCCGACGTCCACCCCGAGACCATCGGCTACATCGAGTCGCACGGGACGGGGACGGAGCTGGGCGACCCGATCGAGATCGCGGCGCTCACCCAGGCGTACCGCACCTGGACCGACCGCAAGCAGTACGTCACCGTCAGCGCGGTGAAGACCAACATCGGCCACCTCGACACGGCGGCCGGGATCGCGGGCTTCATCAAGGCCGTCCTGGCGCTGGAGGCCAAGGAGCTTCCGCCCACCGTCCACTTCGAGGCGCCGAACCCCAAGATCGACTTCGCTTCCTCGCCCTTCCTCGTCCGCGGCAAGGCGGCGAAGTGGGAGGCGAACGGGACGCCGCGCCGCGCGGGGGTCTCCTCGTTCGGGATCGGCGGCACCAACGCGCACATCATCCTGGAGGAGGCGCCCGAGGTCGAGCCCTCGCGCGCCCGCCGCGACACGCACCTCCTCGTCCTCTCGGCCCGGTCGGGCGCCGCGCTCGACCAGGCGACGGCGAACCTGGCCAACCACCTCCGCGCGAACCCGGAGGCGAAGCTGGCCGAGGTGGCGCACACCCTCCAGTCCGGCCGCCGCGAGTTCACGCACCGCCGCGCCCTCGTCGTCCGCGAGGGCGAGGACGCCGCCGCGCTCCTGGACGCGCGCCAGCCCGACCGCGTCGCGACCGGGGTGGCGGAGGCGGGGCACCGCTCGGTGGCCTTCCTCTTCCCCGGCCTGGGCGACCAGTACGTGCAGATGGCGCGCGGCCTCTACGAGGGCGAGCCGGCCTTCCGCGCCGAGGTGGACCGCTGCGCCGGGGTGCTGCGGCAGCACATGGGGCTCGACATCCGCGAGGTGATCTTCCCCGGCGAGGCGCCCGCGGCCCCCGCGCCCGGCGCGTCGGCCGGCTTCGACCTCAAGGCGATGCTCGGCCGCGGCCAGGCGGAAGCCGACCCCAACGCCGAGCGGCTCAACCGCACGGAGCTGGCGCAGCCCGCCACCTTCGTGATCGAGTACGCGCTGGCGAAGCTGTGGGAGAGCTGGGGCGTCCGGCCCGAGGCGGTGATCGGCCACTCGCTGGGCGAGTACGTGGCCGCCTGCGTGGCCGGCGTCTTCACCCTGGAGGACTCGCTCCAGCTCGTCGCCGAGCGGGCGCGGATGATCCAGGAGCAGCCCGGCGGCTCCATGCTCGCCGTCTCGCTCTCGGCCGACGCCGTGAAGCCGTTCCTCGTGGACGGCGCGGTGATCTCGACCATCAACGCCCCCGAGATGTGCGTCGTGGCGGGGACGGACGAGGCGGTGGCCGAGGTCCAGCAGAAGATCGAAGGCGCGGGGCACGTGGCGCGGAAGCTGGCGACCACGCACGCCTTCCACTCGCCGATGATGGACCCGGTGGTGGAGCGGCTGGCCGAGACGATCTCGCGGATGACGCTCTCGCCGCCCCGCGTGCCGATGATCTCCAACGTCACCGGCACCTGGATCACCGGCGCCGAGGCCACCGACCCGCGCTACTGGGCCCGCCACCTCCGCGAGACGGTGCAGTTCGACCGCGGCGCGGGCGAGCTCCTCCGCGAGCCCGGGCGCGTCCTCCTGGAGGTGGGCCCGGGCCAGACGCTCAGCACCTTCGTCCGCCAGCGCGGCGCCGCCGCCGCGGACGTCCCCGTCATCCCGTCGATCCGCTACCCGTACGACCGGACGACCGACACGGCCTTCCTCCTGGCGGCGCTCGGCCGCCTCTGGATCGCGGGCGTGACGCCGGACTGGCAGGCGGTGCACGAGGGCGAGGCGCTCCGGCGCGTGGCGCTCCCGACCTACCCGTGGGAGCGGCAGCGGTACTGGGTGGAGGCCCCGAAGCGAGGCGCCTTCTTCCAGCCGCAGGTCCGCGCCGGCAAGCTCCCCAGCCCGGCCGACTGGCTCTTCGTCCCGGTGTGGAAGCGCACCCCGGCCGTCCGCGCGGCGGCCGAGAGCGCCGGCACCGTCCTCGTCTTCGCCGACGGGACGCCGCTCGCGTCGGGCGTCGTCCAGGGGCTCAAGGACGCGGGGCGCGAGGTGATCGCCGTCACCCCGGGCGAGCGCTTCGCCAGCGCGGGCGCCGGCGCGTACACCCTCCGCCCCGAGGGGAAGGAGGACTACCGCGACCTGATCGAGGCGCTCTCCGCCTCGGAGCGCGTCCCCTCGCTCGTCGTCCACCTCTGGAGCGTGGCCGACGAGACGTCGGACCGCGGCGTGGTGAGCCTCCTGATGCTCGCCGACGCCGTGGCGCGCCGCACCGAGCCGCTGCAGGTGGTCGTCGTCACCTCCGGCACCCAGGAGGTCACGGGCGACGAGGAGATCGTCCCGGCCAAGGCGGCGCTCCCGGGCGCCGTGCGGGTGATTCCCCAGGAGATGCACAACGTCAAGGTCCGCACGGTGGACGTCCCGGCCTCGGCGGCGCAGGTGGCCGCGCTGGCCGCGCCGCTGGTCGCGGAGGCGCTCTCGGGCGCCGGGGACGACGCGGTGGCGTACCGCGGGCGGCACCGCTGGACGCGCGGCTTCGAGCCGGTGAAGCCGGCCGGCGACGGCGCGGCGCGCTTCCGCCAGGGCGGGGTCTACCTCTTCGTGGGCGGGCTCAACGGCCGCAACGAGACCTTCGCCACGCACCTCTTCGAGACCTACGGGGCCAGGCTCGTCCTCGTCGACGCGCTGGTGCCGCACCGCGGCGCGTGGGACTCGGTGATCAAGGCGCGCCTCGAGGAGGACCCGCTCCGCATCCAGATCGAGCGCATTCGCCAGCTGGAGGCCGAGGGCGCCGAGATCCTCACCGTCCAGGCGCTCCCCTTCGAGGCGGGGCAGATGGGCGACGCGCTCGCCCAGGCCGAGGCGCGCTTCGGCCAGGTCCACGGCGTCTTCTTCTCGCCGCTGGCCGGCCACGAGGCGGGCTTCGCGTCGATCTCCGAGGCGCGCCCGGCCGAGTGGGAGAAGCTGGTGGCGCACATGGTCCAGGAGCTGGCGGGCGTGGAGCGCGGCTTCGAGGGGCGGGCCTTCGACTTCTTCATCGTCGAGAGCTCGCTCACCCCCGAGCTGGGCGGGGTGGGCCTCGCCAAGCTGGCGGCCGACCACGCGGTGGTGAACGCCTTCGTCCAGCGCCACAACGCGGTCTCGGCGCAGGTGTGGACGGGCGCCGCGTGGGACCGCTGGTACGGCGAGGGCGAGTCGGCCGAGCACTACGGGATGTCGCTCCCCGAGGCCAGGACGGTCCTCGCCCACCTGCTCACCGTCACCGGCGAGGGGGTCGTCCTCCTCTCGACGGGCGACGTGGAGCACCGGATGGAGCACGCGGCGCACCTCGCCTCGTCGGCGTCGGCCGCCACGCAGTACGCGCGGCCGGAGCTGGGGAACGAGTACTTCGCGCCCACGACGGAGCTGGAGGAGCGGGTGGCCGCGATGTGGGAGGAGCTGCTGGGCATCTCCCCGATCGGCATCCACGACGACTTCTTCGGGCTGGGCGGCCACTCGCTCCTGGCCACGCAGATCATCTCCCGCGTCCGCGAGATGTTCGCGCTGGAGCTGCCGCTGAAGGCGATCTTCGAGGCGCCGACCATCGCCAAGTTCTCGGCCCTCATCGAGGCGGCCATCATCGCCGAGATCGAGGCGCTGTCGGACGAAGAGGCGATGAGCCTGGTGGAGTAGGCTTCCACCACGGCCCATCGGAGGAAGGATCGGAGGAATCGGTGGTGGGGGGGCGGATGGACGTCGCATGCGGCGGGCTCCGCGGCCCCCACCCCCCGACCCCCTGCCTCCGCTGCGCGGGGGAGGGGGAGAGCTTCGATCCGGGGGGCGCACGGAGGCGCTGGTCACCGGCCACGCGGGGTCTTCCGCCGAACCGACGGCCCGCAGGCCGCGACGGGCCCCAGCGCCCCTCTCCCAGAATTGGGAGAGGGTGGCGAGCCTGAGGCGAGCCGGGTGAGGGCCCGCGCGGAGCCCGACGCCTCGCAACCCTCCGTCGAAGCCGAGCCGTTTGCAGTTCAGCAGTTCTACCCCAAGCAGCGTCCGGGCCGTCCGCGGCCCTTGACCATAGATCGCGAGGAGCACCGATGAGCGAGACGGCGGTGGGGACGGTGGAGGCGGGCGCGGTGGCGGCGCCCGTCCCCGCGGAGAAGAAGAAGGTGAAGGAGATCAAGTGCGTGGTGTGGGACCTCGACCACACCGTCTGGGACGGCGTCCTGTTGGAGGACGGCGAGGTGCCGCTCCGCGAGGGGGTGGAGGAGATCATGCGCGAGCTCGACGCCCGCGGCATCCTCCAGTCCGTCGCCAGCAAGAACGATTATGCCCACGCCTGGGCGCGGCTGGAGGCGCTGGGGATCTCGGACTACTTCCTGTACCCGAAGATCAACTGGAACGCCAAGGGCCAGAACATCGAGCAGATCGCGAAGGACCTGAACATCGGGATCGACACCTTCGCCTTCGTCGACGACCAGCCCTTCGAGCGCGACGAGGTGGCCCACGCCGTCCCCGCCGTGCGCGTCTACGACGCCGCCGACCTGGCGTCGCTCCTGGGGCTCCCGGAGATGAACCCGAAGTTCATCACCGACGACTCCCGCAAGCGCCGCCTGATGTACCAGGCCGACGCCGCCCGCAACGCCGCCGAGGCCGAGTTCCAGGGGCCCTCCGAGGAGTTCCTGGCCGGGCTCGACATGCGCTTCACCCTCGCCCCCTGCGGCGAGGAGGACCTGAAGCGGGCCGAGGAGCTGACGGTGCGGACCAACCAGCTCAACACCACCGGCTATACGTACGACTACGACGAGCTGGACGCCTTCCGCCGCTCCGACCGCCACCTCCTCCTGGTGGCCGGCCTCGACGACCGCTACGGGAGCTACGGGAAGATCGGGCTGGCGCTGGTCGAGAAGACCTCGCCCGAGTTCTGGACGATCAAGCTCCTCCTGATGTCGTGCCGCGTGATGTCGCGCGGGGTGGGGACGATCATGATGTCGCACATCATGAGCGAGGCGAAGGCCGCCGGGGCCAAGCTGCGCGCCGAGTTCAAGTCGAACGGCCGCAACCGGATGATGGAGGTCACCTACCGCTTCGGCGGCTTCCGCGAGGTCTCGCGCGAGGACGAGCTCGTCCTCTTCGAGCACGACCTGGAGACCATCCAGCCCCTCCCCGCCTACGTGCAGGTGGCGATCACGCGGTAGGCCGGAGCGGGACGACGGCGCGCGGGAGGGCACCCGCCCGGGCGCCGTTCTCCCCCTCTCCCAGGGGTTGGGAGAGGGGGCCGGCGGGTGAGGGCCGACGGGCCCGCGGGAACGCTCCCCGGCCCGTCGTCGAGCGAAGTCGGGTTCGTCGAAGCGAGATCGTAGCAGCGGATTCGTGGCAGCGAGACCCATAGAAGCGGGACCGATCACGGAACGAGCAGGCCGAGGCAGTCACGCAGTACGCGGCACCGGACCCACGGCAGGACCTCACGCGCGCACACCGGCGCGCGGCGGGCTTCACGGACGGAGGCGGAAACCAGCGCACCGCGGCACCCTTTCATGAACCGGCAGAACGTCGAGGACCTGTATCCCCTGACCCCGCTCCAGCAGGGGATGCTGTTCCACACCGTCTACTCGCCCTCCAGCGGCGCGTACACCGAGCAGCTCACCATGCGGATGCAGGGGGAGATGCGCGCGGAGCTGTACGCGCGGGCGTGGCGGGCGGCGGTCGAGCGCCACGGGGCGCTGCGGACGGCGTTCGTCTGGGAGAAGGTGCCCAAGCCCCTCCAGGTCGTCTTCCGCGCCGTCGAGGTGCCCTTCGAGACGCACGACTGGCGGGGGCACTCCGAGGCCGAGCAGAGCGCGCTGATGGCCGCCTTCCTCGAGGACGACCGCCGCCGCGGCTTCGACCTGACGAAGGCGCCGCTGGTGCGGATCAATGTCTTCCTCCTCGACGAGGAGCGGTGCAGCGCCGTCCTCACCATGCACCACCTCCTCTTCGACGGGTGGTCGTTCGGCACCGTCAACGCCGAGGTGATGTCGCTCTACAACGCGTGGGCCCGCGGCGAGACGGTGGAGCTGCCGCGGCTGAAGCCCTTCCGCGAGTACGTGGCGTGGCTGGCCCGGCAGGACATGGACGCGGCCGAGCGCTTCTGGCGCCGGTCGCTCGACGGCTTCCGCGCGCCGACGCCGCTGGGCGTCGACCGCCCGTGCGCCCCGGGCGCGGTCACCGAAGAGTATGGATACGCCAAAGTGAAGGTGGGCCCCGAGACGGCGCGGGCGCTCCAGGCGCTGGCCCGCCGGCACGGACTGACGGTCAACACCCTCCTCCAGGGCGCGTGGGCGCTCCTCCTCTCCCGCTATGCCGGGGAGCCGGACGTGGTCTTCGGCTGCACCGTCTCCGGGCGGCCGGGCGACCTCCCGGGGGTGCGCGAGATGGTGGGGCTGTTCATCAACACCCTCCCCATGCGCGTCCGCGTCGAGCCGGCCGCGCCGCTGATGGAGTGGCTCCACGCCCTCCAGGACGACCAGGCCGAGCTCCGCCAGCACGAGCACTCGCCGCTGGTGGACGTGCAGGGGTGGAGCGAGGTGCCCCGCGGGCGCCCGCTCTTCGAGTCGCTGGTGGTGTTCGAGAACTACCCGATGAAGCGCGACGACCCCGGCGACATCCTCAAGATCGTCGACGGGGCCTCGCCCGAGCGGACCAACTACCCGCTGGTGCTGGTCGTCGTCCCCGGCCCCGACGCGCTCATCCTCCGCCTCACCTACGACCCCGCGCGCCTCGCGCCCGCGGCGGCCGAGGGGGTCCTCCGCCACCTCTCCACCCTCCTGGAGGAGATGGCCCGCGACCCCGGGCGGCGGCTGTGCGACCTCCCGATGGTGACGGAGGAGGAGCGGGCGCGGCTGGTGGACGAGTGGGGGACGCGCGCCCTGGCCTACCCGCGCGACGCCACGCTCACCGAGGTCTTCGAGGCCCAGGTGGCGGCCACCCCCGACGCGGTCGCCGTCGCCTTCGGCGGGGACTCGCTCACCTACGCGGAGCTGAACGCCCGCGCCAACCGCCTCGCGCGCCGCCTCCGGGCCCTCGGCGCGGGGCCGGGGGTGCGGGTGGCGCTCCCCTCGGCGCGCTCGCTGGAGCTGGTCGTCTCGCTCCTGGGCGTCCTCAAGTCCGGCGCGGCGTACGTCCCCCTCGACCCCGGGTACCCGGCCGAGCGGCTGGCCTTCCTCCTCGCCGACTCCGGCGCCGCCGCCCTCGTCGTCCCCGCCGGGGTCCCCGCGGCCTTCGCCGGCTTCCGCGGCCCCGTGGTCTCCCTCCGCGACGTGGTGGCGGCCGACGACGACCCGCACGCCGACGCCAACCCCGGCCATGGGGGGCAGGCGGCGACGGACCCGGCGTGCCTGATCTACACCTCCGGCTCCACCGGCCGCCCCAAGGCGGTGCTGGCGACGCACCGGGCGTTCGTGCGGGTGGCGGTCGCCGGCGGCTTCGCGGAGATCGGGCCGGGGACGGGGTTCCTCCAGCTGGCGCCGCTCACCTTCGACGTGGGGAGCTTCGAGGTCTTCGCGGCGCTCCTGAACGGCGCGCGCCTCGAGGTCTTCCCCCCCGAGGTGCCGAGTCCCGAGGCGCTGGGCGCTTTCCTGCGCGACCGCGCGGTCGACACGCTCTGGCTCACCACGGGGCTCCTGAACCAGGTGGTGGAGGCCGCGCCCGAGGTCCTGGGGTGCGCCCGCCGCCTCCTCACCGGGGGCGAGGCGATGTCGCCCGCCACGGCGAAGCGGCTCCTGGCGGTGCACCCGCACCTCCCGGTGGTCAACCTCTACGGCCCCACCGAGACGGGGGTCTACGCCACCGCCCACCGGGTGACGGAGGAGGACCTGGGGCGGACGTCGATCCCCCTGGGCCACCCGGTCCCCAACACCCGCGTCGTCCTCGTCGACGCTGCGCTCCGGCCGGTCGCCACCGGCGTCCCGGGGGAGGTGTGCATCGGCGGCGACGCGGTGGCCATCGGCTACCACGGGCGGCCCGCGCTCACCGCCGAGCGCTTCGTCCCCGACCCCTTCTCGGCCGAGCCGGGGGCGCGGATGTACCGGACGGGCGACCGGGCGCGGTGGCTCCCCGAGGGGGTGATGGAGTTCATCGGCCGCCTCGACTTCCAGGTCAAGCTCCGCGGCTTCCGCGTCGAGCCCGACGAGGTCGCGGCCGCCCTCTGCGACCTGGAGGAGGTCCGCGACGCCGTCGTCCTCGCCCGCTCCGACGCGGGGGGCGAGCTCTACCTGGCCGCCTACGTCGTGGCCGATGTGCGCGACGCGGAGGCGCTGCGGGCCTCTCTCCGGGGGCGGCTCCCGGACTTCATGGTCCCCGCCGCCTGGGTCTTCCTCGACGCGCTCCCGCTGAACGCGCACGGCAAGGTCGACCGCGCCGCGCTCCCCGAGCCCGACGAGGGCGCCCGCGCCCGCGCGGCCGCGCACGTCCCGCCGCGCACGGAGACGGAGATGGCGCTGGCCGAGCTCTGGAAGCCGATCCTCCGGGTGGAGAAGGTGGGGGCGCACGACGACTTCTTCTCGATGGGCGGGCACTCGCTCAAGGCGCACACGCTGATGGTGGCGATGCGCGAGAAGATGGACGCCGACCTCCCCATCCGCGCCATCTTCGAGGCCCCCGTCCTGGCCGACCTCGCCGCGCGGATCGACCAGCACCGCGCCGAGGTCCTGGCCGGCGTCGTCGCCGAGCTGGAGGGGATGAGCGACGAGGAGGCCCGGGCGCGCCTCGCCGAGGCCGGCGCGCCCGTCTGAGTCCGTTCGAACTGCAGCCTCTCACAGGGGGCACAGGGGACACAGAGAGCCCCGTGCGGACACGACGCTCCCCCGTGTCCTCTGTGTCCCCTGTGAGAGGCCCTCGCGGAGCCTGGAAGTACCGTGGGACCGTGGGATTCGCGACGAGAAGCGCGCCCGCGGGATTTGATGGATAGATCGAGACCGAGACCACTTGAAGAGGCCGACATGAGCATCGACAACTCGCAGCGCGACCGCCTCACCGAGGCCAAGCGGCTGCTGCTGGAGAAGCGCCTCCGCGGCGAGGTGAAGGCGTCCGGGCCCAAGATCCCCGAGATCACCCGGCGCGGCGGGAACGTGCACCCCATGAGCTACGCGCAGGAGCGCCTCTGGTTCCTCGACCAGCTCGAGCCGGGGAGCCCGTTCTACAACATCCCCGTGGCCTCGCTGGTCTCGGCGAAGATCGACATCCCCACCTTCGAGGCGGCGCTCACCGAGATCGTCCGCCGCCACGAGTCGGTGCGCACCGTCTTCCGCCTCGTCGACGGCGAGCCGAAGCAGATCATCCTCGATCCGTACCCCATGAAGGTCTCGATCGAGGACATGCGGGGCCCCAACGGCGAGCCGGCGACCGAGGACCAGGTCCGCAAGCGGGTCAACGAGGCCGGGGCCGCGCCCTTCGACCTCTACAACGGCCCGCTCTTCCGCGCCGAGCTCTTCCGGATCTCGGACGCCGACTACGCCATGCTCCTGACGATGCACCACATCGTCACCGACGGATGGTCGATGCCGATCGTCACCCGCGAGCTGGACGAGCTCTACGGCGCCTTCGACAAGGGGGAGCCGTCGCCGCTGCCGGAGAACGAGATCCACTACCCCGACTACTCGGCGTGGCAGCGCGACTTCCTCACCGGCGAGACGCTCAAGAAGCAGATCGAGTTCTGGCGCCGGCACCTGGAGGGGGCGCCCACGCTGGAGCTGCCGAGCGACCGGCCGCGCCCGGCCGTCCTCTCGCACAAGGGGGCCATCTACCGCTTCGTCTGGCCGCGCCAGCTCCAGGACAAGCTCCGCGAGATGGGGCGCGAGGCGGGCTCGTCGGTCAACATGGTCATCATGGCCGGCTACAACCTGATGCTCTCGCGCTACAGCGGGCAGGACGACGTGGTCGTCGGCACCCTCCTGGGGAACCGCTCGCGCGGCGAGACCGAGCTGATGGTGGGCTTCTTCGTCAACTCGGCCCCGGTGCGGACCAAGCTCGCCGACACCCTGACCTTCCGCGAGCTGGTCAAGCAGGTGCGCACCAACGTCCTCGACGCCGACGCCAACCAGGACCTCCCCTTCGACAAGGTCGTCGAGCAGCTCCACGTCGAGCGCGACCCCAGCCGGAACCCGCTCTTCCAGGTGATGTACTTCCATCACACCTTCGTGAAGAACTACCATCACAAGGAGGAGTCGGAGGTCGCCTCGGCGCTGCACATGCGCTCGCTCTTCCAGGAGACCGGCGTCTCGCTGGTCGACACCGGCGCCAGCAAGTTCGACATGACGGTGGCGACGCTGGAGAGCGAGATGGGGATGCCCTCCATGGTCGAGTACAGCACCGACCTCTGGGACGAGCCCACCATCGCCCGGATGATGGCGCACACCCGCGTCCTCCTGGAGTACGGCTGCGACCACCCGGACATCCCCCTCTCGGAGCTGAAGATGGTCTCCGAGCGCGAGGAGCGGGAGCTCCTCGCCTGGGGGACGAACGTCGCCGACTCCCCGCGGGAGACGACCGTCGTCGCCCGCTTCGAGGCGCAGGCCAAGGCGGCGCCCGACGCGGTCGCGGCCGACTTCGGCGACGTCCGCCTCACCTACGGGGAGCTGAACGCGCGCGCCAACCGCGTCGCGCGGCACCTCCGCACGCTGGGCGTGGGCCCCGGCGCCCGCGTGGGGCTGGCCACGGGCCACTCGGCGGGGATGGTGGCGGCGCTCGCCGGCGTCCTCAAGACCGGCGCGGCGGTGGTCCCCCTCGACCCCGAGTACCCGGCCGACCGCCTGGCCTTCATGGTCCGCGACACCGGCGCCCGCGTCCTCCTGTCGGAGGGCGGCGCCCTGGCGGCGCTCGCCTCCGACGACGTGGCGGTCGTCGACCTCGCCCGCGAGGCGGCGGCGATCGCGGCCGGGGACGGGGACGACCTGGGCTTGGCGATCGACCCCGAGTCGGAGGCGTACGTCATCTACACCTCGGGCTCCACGGGGAAGCCCAAGGGCGTGGTGATCCCGCACCGGGCCGTCACCCGCACCGTGCTGGCGACCGACTACGTGAGCTTCGCGCCCGGCGACCGGGTGGCGCAGCAGGCCAACCTGTCGTTCGACGCGGCGATCTGGGAGGTGTGGGGCGCGCTGGCGAACGGGGCCACCATCGTGGGCATCCCCCGCGACGTCCTCCTCACCCCGGCCGAGTACGCGCGGACGGTGAAGGAGCGCGGGGTGACGACGATGTTCATCACCACCCAGCTCTTCAACCAGCACGTCCGCGAGGTCCCGGGGGTCTTCGGGGGGCTGGAGCACCTCCTCTTCGGCGGCGAGAAGGCCGACGTCTCGGCGGTGCGCCGCTGCTTCGAGGGCGGGAAGCCCGCGCGGCTGGTGCACGTCTACGGGCCGACGGAGTCGACGGTGTTCGCCACCTGGCACGAGGTGACGGAGCTGGCCCCCGACGCCCACCACGTCCCCATCGGCCGCCCCACGGCCAACACCCGCGCCTACGTGGTCGACGCGCGCGGGCGGCTGGCGGGGACGGGCGTCCCCGGCGAGCTCTGCCTGGGCGGCGACGGCGTGGCGCTGGGGTACCTCGACCGGCCGGAGCTGACGCGAGAGCGCTTCGTGGACGACCCCTTCGCCGGGGTGCCGGGGGCGCGGATGTACCGCACCGGCGACCGGGTGCGGTGGACGGAAGCCGGCGTGCTGGAGTTCCTGGGCCGCTTCGACGACCAGGTGAAGATCCGCGGCTTCCGCATCGAGCTGGGCGAGGTGGAGGCGGCGCTGCACGAGCACCCGGCGGTGCGCGAGGCGGTGGCCGTGGCCCGCGAGGACACCCCGGGCGAGCGGCGCCTGGTCGCCTACATCGTCGGCGACGACGCCGAGGCGGTGAAGCGCGCGGACTTCCGCGTCTTCCTCAAGGAGCGGCTGCCGGAGTACATGGTGCCGACGGCGTTCGTCCCCCTCGACGCCATCCCGCTGACCCCCAACGGGAAGGTGGACCGCCGCAAGCTCCCGGCGCCCGACGCCTCGCGCTTCGCCGCGGACGGGGACACCTTCGTGGCCCCGCGCAACCGTGCCGAGGAGGTGCTGGCGGCGCTCTGGGCCGAGGTGCTCCGGGTGGAGAAGGTGGGGATCCACGACAACTTCTTCGCGCTGGGCGGCGACTCCATCCTCTCCATCCAGATCATCGCCCGCGCGGCGCAGGAGGGGGTGCGGGTGACGCCGAAGCAGATGTTCGTCCACCAGACGGTGGCCGAGCTGGCGTCGGTGGCCGGGACGGCGGCGCAGGTGGAGGCCGAGCAGGAGACGGTGGAGGGCGAGGTCCCGCTCACCCCCGTGCAGCGCTGGTTCCTGGAGCAGGAGCTCCCCAGCATGCACCACTTCAACCTCTCCTTCCTCCTCTTCGCCCTGCGGCGGCTGGAGCCGGAGGTGGTGAAGGGCGCCGTGGCCGCCGTGATCGCGCACCACGACGCGCTCCGGCTGCGCTACGAGCGCACGGCCGACGGGTGGCGGCAGTTCAACGCGGGGCTCTCGGACGACGTCCCGTTCGAGACCGTCGACCTCTCGCAGGTGGCCGCCGGCGCGCGCGACGCGGCGCTGGCCGAGCACGGCGACCGGATCCAGCGGAGCCTCGACCTGGAGAAGGGCCCGCTGGTGCGGGTGGCGCTCTTCGACTACGGGGCGGGGGAGGCGCAGCGGATCGTGGTGATCGCGCACCACCTGGTGATCGACGCGGTGAGCTGGGGCTTCCTGCGGCAGGACCTGGAGACGGCGTGCGAGCAGCTCTCGCGCGGCGAGGAGGTCCGCCTCCCGCGGAAGTCGACCTCGTTCCGCCAGTGGGCCGTCAAGCTGGCCGACTACGCCCGCTCGGCGGCGGTGCGCGCCGAGGCGCCCTTCTGGACCGACGAGGCGCGCCGCGACGTGGCCTCGCTCCCGGTCGACTTCACCGGCGGGAGCAACACCGAGGGCGAGTCCGACCGCTTCATGACCGTGCTGGAGGAGGACGAGACGCGCGCCCTCCTCATCGACGTGCCGCCGGTGTACGGGACGCAGATCAACGACGTCCTCCTGGCCGGGCTGGCGCGGGCCTTCGGCCGCTGGACGGGGCGGAGCGCCCTCCTGGTGGAGCTGGAGGGGCACGGCCGCGAGGACCTCTTCGAGACCGTCGACCTCTCGCGCACCGCCGGGTGGTTCACGGCCATCTACCCGGTGCGCCTGGCGCTCCCGGAGGACGAGCGCGACCTGGGCGGCGCGCTCAAGGGGGTCAAGGAGCAGCTCCGCGCCGTCCCCCTCAAGGGGATCGGCTACGGCCTCCTCCGCCACATGAGCGGCGACGCCGAGATCGCCGCGAAGCTGGCGGCGCTCCCGCAGGCCGAGGTGGCGTTCAACTACCTGGGCCAGCTCGACGCGGGCGCGGCGGCCCCGGCGTCGGAGGACGGGCTCCTGGTGGGCTCCTTCGGCGACGCGGGCGAGGGGCGCGACGCCTCGGGCGCCCGCACCCACCTCCTCTCGGTCGACGCGCTGGTGGCCGGCGGACGGCTGCACGTCACCTGGACGTACGGCACCAAGGTGCACGCCCGCGAGACGGTGGAGCGGCTGGCCGAGGGCTTCCTGAGCTCGCTCCGCGAGCTCATCGCCCACTGCAAGGACCCCGAGGCGGGCGGCTACACGCCGTCGGACTTCGAGCTGGCGGGTCTCGACCAGAGCTCGCTGGACGCGCTGATGGCGCAGCTGGGGGGATAAGGGAAGTCCTGAGTCCTGAGTCCTGAGTAGGGATTTGGGGATCGGGATCGGTTGGAGGATCGGCAGGATCGGAGGGGGAGGGCGGGCTTTCGTCGCGTTCCGGCGCGGCGGCGGCCCCCACCCCCCTCCCCCGCTGCGCGAGGGAGGGGGAGAACTTCGACGCGAAGCGCCGTCGTCTCCGCAGCCGAAGTCCATGTAGCCGTGCGATTTATCGCGCCCGCGGAGCCATCCCGTTCGATGGGTCTCCGCGGATCGCGCCGGGCCAACCAACCCTCTCCCAATAATGGGAGAGGGTGGCGAGCCTGAAGCGAGCCGGGTGAGGGCCCCCGCGCGGAGCCCCGTCGCCCCACAATCGTCAGAACTCCGGTGGCCGTCGAGCCGCGACGGTTCGCGACCGCCGCCGCCGGACCCGAGCACCACAGCACCACCGGGCGCGATGACGCCCGACCCGGGAGGGCCTCGCGGGGGCGGCGGTATGCGCCCACGAGGGCCCCTTTTCGACATAAATGGCCCCGAGCGCGCGAAAGCGTGTCTTTCGAGTGCGGGGGCGGCCACGAAGCGACACGAGACGCCATGAGCCGGCAGAACGTAGAGGACATCTATCCTCTTTCTCCCCTCCAGCAGGGGATCCTCTTCCACACGCTCCTTTCGCCCGGCGCCTACACCGAGCAGCTCGCCATGGACATGCGCGGGCCGCTCCACGTGGAGGCGTTCGCGCGCGCGTGGCAGAAGGCGGTGGACCGCCACCCGGCGCTCCGCACCGGCTTCGTCTGGGAGAACGTCCCCAACCCGCTGCAGGTGGTCTACCGGCAGGCGAAGGTCCCCACCGAGATCCTCGACTGGCGCCACCTCGCCGCGCCCGAGCGCGAGGCCCGGATCGAGACGCTCCTCAAGGACGACCGCGCCGCCGGCTTCGACATGGCGAAGGCGCCGCTGCTCCGCATCAAGCTCATCCGGACGGGCGAGAAGGAGCACTTCTTCCTCCTCTCCTTCCACCACATCCTCATCGACGGGTGGTCGCTCCCGCTGGTGATGATGGACATGGGCGCGGCGTACGAGGCCGAGCTCACGCACCAGACGGTGAAGGCGCCCCCGGTGCGCCCGTACCGCGAGTACATCGCGTGGCTCAACCGGCAGGACCTGGCGCAGGCCGAGGGGTACTGGCGCCGCGCGCTGGCCGGCGTCACCGCCCCCACCCCCCTCCCGCTCGACCGCGGCGCGCCGGGCGACGTCACCGAGGAGCACGCCCTCGAGGCGGTGCGCCTGGCGGGCGACCTCTCGGAGCGGCTCGACACCTTCGCCCGGGCCAACAAGCTCACCGTCAACACCGTCGTCCAGGGGGCGTGGTCGCTCCTCCTCTCGCGCTACGCGGGGGAGGAGGACGTGGTCTTCGGCACCACCGTCTCCGGGCGCCCGGCCGACCTCCCGGGGGTCGAGTCGATGGTGGGGCTGTTCATCAACACCCTCCCGGTCCGCGTCTCCGTCCCCCGCGACCGGGCGGTCCTCGACTTCCTGGCCGGGCTCCAGGAGCAGCAGGCGGAGCTGCGGCAGTACGAGTACGCGCGGCTCACCGACGTGCAGGGGTGGAGCGAGATGGCGCGCGACCTCCCCATGTTCGAGAGCCTCCTCGTCTTCGAGAACTACCCGCTGGGCGGCTCGGTCGAGAACGAGCCGGAGGAGGACGCGCTCGACATCGCCCCGCGGCAGGTCCTCGACCGGACCAACTTCGCCATCTCCTTCGTGGTGGCGCCGGTCGGCGACATCGAGCTGCGGATGACGTACGACGCCCGCCGCTTCGACGCCGCCACCATCCGCCGCCTCCTGGCCGGGGTGCGCACGGCGCTGGAGGGCTTCCTCGCCGCCCCCGAGGGCGCGCTGGGCGACGTCCCCCTCGTCCCCGAGGAGGACCGCCTCCGCATGGCCGAGTGGCACGCCGAGACGGCGCGGGCGTACCCGCCGGACGTCCTGGTCCACCAGCTCTTCGAGGCGCGCGCGGCCGCGCACCCGGAGGTCCCGGCGGTCGTCCACGACGGCGAGACGGTGACGTACGGCGAGCTGAACGAGCGCGCCAACCGGCTGGCCCACCGCCTCCGCCGCCTGGGCGTGGGGCCGGAGGCCGCCGTGGGCGTGGTGATGGAGCGCGACCCCGACCTCGTCGCCGCCATCCTCGCCGTCCTCAAGGCGGGCGGGGCGTACGTCCCCGTCGACCCCGCGTACCCGGCGGACCGCGTCGGCTTCATCCTCGCCGACGCGGGCGCGAAGGTCGTCCTCACGCAGTCGCGCCTGGCCGACACGCTTCCGGCGGTCGACGGGGCGGCGGTGATCGCGGTGGACGACGCGCCGGAGGTGGAGGGCGAGGGGGCGTGGGACCCGGAGCCCGTGGCGGACCCGCGGAACCGCGCGTACGTGATCTACACCTCGGGGTCCACGGGCCGTCCGAAGGGGGTGGAGATCGCGCACGCCAACACGTCGGCGCTCCTCCACTGGATGGGCGAGCGCTTCCCGCTGTCGGCGGGAGAGCGCGTGCTGGCGTCCACTTCGGTCACCTTCGACGTCCACGTGGCGGAGCTGCACTACGCGCTGGCCCACGGCGGGACGCTGGTGCTGGTGGAGAACGCCCTCTCCCTCGCCGAGGTGGGCGAGGGGGCGGGGCTGGTGCACGCGGCCATGGTCCCCACCGCCGCGGCCGAGCTGGCGCGGATCGGCGGGGTGCCCGGGACGCTGAAGCGGATCGTCCTGGGCGGCGAGGCCGTGCCCTCCGCGCTGGGGGCCGACCTCTACGCGCTGGGCGTGGCCGAGGTGCACAACGGCTACGGGCCGACGGAGGACACGACCTATTCGACGACGGCGCTCCTCCCCCGCGACGGGAAGCGCGCGCCGATCGGCCGGCCGGTGGGAGGGAGCCGCGGCTACGTGCTGGACGAGCGGCTGCGGCCGGTGCCCATCGGCGCGCCGGGCGAGCTGTACCTGGCGGGCGCCGGCGTGTCGCGCGGGTACCTGGGGCGGCCGGGGATGACGGCGGAGCGGTATCTCCCCGACCCGGAGTCGGAGACGCCCGGCGCGCGGATGTACCGCACGGGCGACCTGGTGCGCCGTCTCCCCGACGGGGAGCTGGAGTACCTGGGGCGGATCGACTTCCAGGTGAAGGTCCGCGGCTTCCGCATCGAGACCGGCGAGGTGGAGTCGGTCCTCGCCGGCCACCCGGCGGTGGGGAGCGCCGTCGTCGTCGCCCGCGAGGACGTGGCGGGCGACCGGCGCCTCGTCGCCTACCTCGTCCCTTCGAACGGAGCGGTTCCGCCTTCGTCCGACCTGCGGGAGTGGGTGAGGGAGAGCCTTCCCGAGTACATGGTCCCCAGCGCCTTCGTCCCGCTGGAGGCGTGGCCGCTGACGTCGAGCGGGAAGGTGGACCGCCGCGCCCTCCCCGCCCCCGACGCGTCGCTCCTGGAGCACGCCGGGTGGGTGGCGCCGCGCTCGGGGGTGGAGGAGATGCTGGCCGGGGTGTGGGCCGAGCTCCTCCGCGTCGACCGGGTGGGCGCGCACGACTCGTTCTTCGAGCTGGGCGGCCACTCGCTCCTCGCCACGCAGCTCGTCTCGCGGATCCGCGAGGCGTTCCGGGTGGAGCTCCCCTTACGCACGGTGTTCGAGGCGGGGCGGCTGGACACGCTGGCCGCGGCGATCGAGGGGGCGCTGAAGGGCGGCGCGGCGGGTGGCGTCCCCGACCTGGAGCCGCGCCTCCTGGGCGCCGAGGCGCCGCTCTCGTTCGCGCAGGAGCGGCTCTGGCTCATCGACCAGCTAGAGCCGGGGGGCGCGGCGTACAACATGGCCGAGGCCACGCGCCTCACCGGCGCGCTCGACCACGGGGCGCTGGAGCGCACCTTCACCGAGATCGTCCGCCGCCACGCGGTGCTGCGCACCGTCTACGCCGAGCGCGACGGCCAGCCTGTGCAGGTGATCGCCGAGGCCGCGCCGCTGTCCATCCCCGTCGACGACCTCACGCATCTCCCCGCCGAGGAGCGGAAGGCGGAGGCGCGGCGGATCGTGGACGCGGCGGCGCGGGCGCCGTTCGACCTGGCCACGGGGCCGGTGATCCGGGTGCGGCTGATCCGCCTGGCGGAGGACGACCACGTCCTGGTGATGACGATGCACCACATCGCCGCCGACGCCTGGTCGATCGGCGTGCTGGTGCGCGAGATGGCCGTCCTCTACGAGGCGTTCTCGGCCGGAAGCCCGTCGCCGCTGGCCGAGCCGCGGCTCCAGTACGCCGACTACGCGGCGTGGCAGCGCGAGTGGCTCTCGGGCGCGGCGCTGGACGCCGAGGTGGGGTGGTGGAGCGACGCGCTGGCCGGGGCGCCGCCGGTGCTGGAGCTGCCGACGGACCGGCCGCGCCCGGCCACGCAGAGCTACGCGGGGGCGGAGTACGAGTTCTCGCTCCCCAGGGCGCTGGCCGAGCAGGCGAGCGCCCTCTCGCGGAAGGAGGGGGCGACGCTCTTCATGGCCCTCCTCGCCGCCTTCCAGGTGGTCCTCTCCCGCTGGTCCGGCCAGCGCGACCTCCTGGTGGGGACGCCGATCGCCAACCGCACGCGGGGCGAGGTGGAGGACCTGATCGGCTTCTTCACCAACACGCTCGTCATCCGCGGCGAGCTGGGCGGCGAGCCCACCTTCCGCGACCTCCTGCTGAAGGCGCGCGAGCGGCTGCTGGGGGCGTACGCGCACCAGGACGTCCCCTTCGAGAAGCTGGTGGACGCGCTCCACGTCGAGCGGTCCTTGAGCCACTCGCCCCTCTTCCAGGTGATGTTCACACTGAACAACGCCACGCAGGGCGAGTTCGCGCTCTCCGGCCTCACCCTCGACCGCTTCGGGCGCGACGTGGGCACGGCGCGCTTCGACCTCACCCTCGTCCTCACCGAGGACGAGGGCGAGCTGAGGGGGGTGGTGGAGTACGCCACCGACCTCTTCGACCGGGCCACGATGGAGCGGCTGGTCGGCCACTTCCGCGCCGTCCTGGAGCAGGCGGCCGCCGCGCCCGAGACGCGCGTCTCCGCCTTCTCCCTCCTGGGGGAGGAGGAGAAGCGCGCCGTCGTCCACGGGTGGAACGCGACGGACGTCGCCTACGACGGTCCCGCGACGCTGGCCGCCCTCTTCGAGGCGCAGGCGGCGCGGACGCCGGACGCGGTGGCGCTCTCCTTCCGCGGTGAAGACCTCACCTACGCGCAGCTGAACGCGCGGGCCAACCGGCTCGCGCACCACCTGCGTGCTCTCGGCGTCGGCCCGGACTCGCGCGTGGGCGTCTGCATCGAGCGGTCGGTCGACATGGCGGTGGCCGTCCTGGCGACGGTGAAGGCGGGCGGGTGCTACGTGGCGCTCGACCCGGCGTACCCGGAAGACCGCCTCCGCTACATGCTCGACGACAGCCGCGCCGCCGTCCTCCTGGCGCGCGCGGCCACGGCGTACCGCCTCCCCCGCACCGACGCCGCGTTCGTCCGCGTCGACGCCGACCGGGAGGAGATCGAGCGCCGGTCGCCGGACGATCCCCAGGTCGCCGTCGATCCCGAGAACCTGGGGTACGTCCTCTACACCTCGGGGTCGACCGGCCGGCCGAAGGGCGTGGCGCTCCCGCAGCGCGCGCTGGTGAACCTCGTCCGCTGGCAGACGGCGAAGTGGGCGGGGGAGCCGCCGGCGGCGACGCTCCAGTTCGCCTCGCTCTCCTTCGACGTCTCGTTCCAGGAGATCTTCGCCACCTGGTCCGGCGGCGGAACGCTCGTCCTGGTGGACGACGACACCCGGCGCGACGCGGACGCCCTCCTCCGCTATCTCGCCGAGAACGGCGTCGAGCGCCTCTTCCTCCCCTTCGCCGCCCTCCAGCACCTCGCGGAGGTGGCGGCCGAGCGGGACCTGGGCGGGCTGAAGCTGCGCGAGATCGTGACCGCGGGCGAGCAGCTCCAGAGCACGCCCGACCTCGTCCGTTTCGTCCTTTCCACCGGCGCGCGGCTGGAGAACCAGTACGGGCCCACCGAGGCGCACGTGGTGAGCGCGTACACGCTCCCCGCCGAGACGGAGGCGTGGCCGCTCCTCCCGCCCATCGGCGCGCCGATCGCCAACGACCGGCTGTACGTCCTCGACGCCCGCTTCGAGCCCGTCCCGGTGAGCGTCCCGGGCGAGCTCTACCTGGCGGGCGAGGGGCTGGCGCGCGGCTACCTCGACCGGCCGGGGCTCACGGCCGAGAAGTTCGTCCCCTCGCCCTTCGGCCCCGCCGGGGCGCGGATGTACCGCACGGGCGACCGGGCGCGGTGGCTCCCCACCGGCGACGTGCAGTACCTGGGGCGCGCGGACGACCAGGTGAAGCTCCGCGGCTTCCGCATCGAGCTGGGCGAGATCGAGGCCGTCCTCCGCCAGCACCCGGCGGTGGGCGACGCGGCCGTCGTCGTCCGCGGCGAGGGCGGAGACAAGCGGCTCGTGGCGTACGTGGTGGCCCACCAGGGGCAGGGGGCGGACGCGGCGGCGCTCAAGGCGCACCTCAAGGGGCGCCTCCCCGAGTTCATGGTCCCCTCGGCCGTGGTGCCGATGGAGACCCTTCCGCTGACCCCCAGCGGGAAGGTGGACCGCCGCGCCCTCCCCGCCCCCGAGGCGGCCGGCGGCGGCGGGGGGTTCGTGGAGCCGCGCACGGAGACCGAGCGCGCGGTGGCGGCCGTCTGGGCCGAGGTGCTGCGGAACGAGCGCGTCGGCGTCCACGACGACTTCTTCGACGCGGGCGGCCACTCCCTCCGCGCGGCGCAGGCCATGTCGCGCCTCCGCGACGCCTTCGGGGTCGACCTCCCCCTCCGGGCGCTCTTCGAGGCGCCGACGGTGGCCGAGCTGGCGGAGCGCATCGAGGCGGCGGGCGGGCGCTTCCGCGAGGGCGGGGCGCCGGCCATCACCCGCGCGCCGCGCACCGCCGGGCTCCCGCTCTCCTTCGCGCAGGAGCGGCTCTGGCTGGTCGACCAGCTCCAGCCGGGGAGCCCGGCGTACAACATGCCCGGCGCGCTCCGCATCCGCGGCGCCCTCGACGCCTCCGCGCTGGAGCGCGCGCTGGCCGAGATCGTCCGCCGCCACGAGCCGCTGCGCACCACCTTCGCCGTGCACGGCGACCGCCCTGTGCAGGTCGTCCACCCCGCGGGCGCCTTCGCGCTCCCGCTGGAGGACCTGACGGGGACCGGCGACGCGGAGGCGCGCGAGGCCGAGATGCTCCGGCGCGTGGACGCCGAGGCGCGCACGCCGTTCGACCTGCGCACCGGGCCGGTGATCCGCGCCCGCCTCCTCCGGCTGGCGGAGGAGGAGCACGTCTTCCTCTTCACCTTCCACCACATCACGGCCGACGGGTGGTCGATCGGCGTCTTCGTGGGCGAGCTGACGGTGCTCTACGACGCCTTCTCGCGGGGGCTCCCGTCGCCGCTCCCCGAGCTCCCGGCGCAGTACGCGGACTTCGCCGTGTGGCAGCGGCGGTGGCTCTCCGGGGCGGCGCTGGAGCGGCAGATGGCGTACTGGCGCGATACGCTGGCCGGCGCGCCGCCGCTCCTGGAGCTCCCGGCCGACCGGCCGCGCCCGGCGCTGGAGAGCTTCCGCGGGGCGAGCGCCGTCTTCGGCCTGGTGCCGGAGCTGGTCGACCGGCTCCGCGCCGTGGCCCGCGAGTCGGACGCGACGCTCTTCATGGCGCTCCTGGCCGGCTTCCAGCTCCTCCTCTCGCGGTGGGCGGGGCAGGACGACGTGGTCGTCGGCTCGCCGATCGCGGGGCGGACGCAGACGCAGGTGGAGGGGATGATCGGCCTCTTCATCAACACGCTGGCGCTGCGGGGCGACCTCTCGGGCGACCCCTCGTTCGCGGCGCTCCTGGGGCGGACGCGCGAGGCGACGCTGGGGGCGTTCGCGCACCAGGACCTCCCCTTCGAGAAGATGGTGGAGGAGCTGGCGCCCGAGCGGAGCCTGTCGCACCACCCGGTGTTCCAGGTCGTCTTCTCGCTCCAGAACACGCCGCAGGAGGGGATCGACCTGGGCGGGGTCGACCTCTCGTTCATCGAGACCGACAGCGGCACGGCCCGCATGGACCTGTCGCTCTCGCTCACCGAGACGCCGGACGGCGGGCTGTACGCCACGGTGGAGTACGCGACGGATCTCTTCGACGCCGCCACCGTCGACCGCCTCTTCGCGCGGTACGCCGACCTCCTCGACGCCGCCGCGGCGCGCCCGTCGGAGCCGGTCTCCGCGCTCGCGGTCGCCGAGGGGGAGGAGCGGGAGACGGTGGTCCGCGCGTGGAACCGCACGGCGACGGAGTATCCCCGTCACGCCACGATCCATTCGCTCTTCGCGGAGGTCGCGGCGGCCTCGCCGGACGCGGTCGCGCTGGTCTACGAGGGCGAGACGACGACGTACGGCGAGCTCGACCGGAAGGCCAACCGCCTCGCCCGCGTCCTCCAGGCGCGCGGCGTGGAGGCGGGGGCGCGCGTCGGCCTCACCGTCGAGCGCTCGGCGGACTCCGTCGCCGCCATGCTGGCGGTGCTGAAGGCGGGGGCGTCGTACGTCCCGCTCGACGCCTCGTATCCGGCCGAGCGGCTCCGGTTCATGCTGGACGACTCCGCCTGCGCCGCGCTGGTGGTGCGCGACGCCGTCCCCGAGGCGCTGGCCGGCTTCGGCGGCGCGGTGGTCTCTCTCGCGGCGGATCGGGACGCGATCGAGGGTGAGAGCGGGGAAGCGCTTTCGGTCGAGACGAGCCCCGAGGCCGAGGCGTACGTGATGTACACCTCGGGGTCGACCGGACGTCCCAAGGGCGTCCGCACGCCGCACCGGGGCGTGGTGCGCCTGGTGCGCGAGACGAACCTGGCGGACTTCGGGCCGGACCAGGTGGCGCTGCACGCGGCCTCGCTGGCCTTCGACGCGTCGACGCTGGAGATCTACGGCGCGCTGTTGAACGGCGGCCGCCTCGTCGTCTTCCCCGCCCACACGCCCAGCGTTGAGGAGCTGGGGGCGGCCATCCGCGAGAACGGCGTGACGCTCGCCTGGCTCTCGGTGGGGATGTTCAACCGGATGATCGACGAGCGGCCCGAAGACCTCGCCGGGCTGGCGCAGCTCTGCACCGGCGGCGACGCGGCGTCGATCCCCCACACCCGGCGCGCGCTGGAGCTGCTGCCGGGCGTGCGGCTGATCAACGGCTACGGGCCGACGGAGAACACCTCGCTCACCACCCGCCGCGTCGTCCGCGCGGAGGACGCGGAGCGGGCGAGCGTCCCCATCGGCGAGCCGCTGTCGAACACGCGGGTCTACATCGTCGACTCGAAGCTCCGGCCCGTCCCCGTCGGCGTCCCCGGCGAGCTGGTGACGGCGGGCGACGGGGTGGCGCTGGGGTACGTGAACCGCGACGACCTGACGGCCGAGAAGTTCGTCACCGTCGACTTCGGGAACGGCCTGACGGAGCGCGTCTACCGCACGGGCGACCGGGCGCGGTGGCTGGACGGCGGCACCGTCGAGTTCCTGGGCCGCGTGGACACGCAGGTGAAGGTGCGCGGCTACCGGATCGAGCCGGGCGAGGTGGAGACGGTGCTCGCCTCGTTCGACAACGTCGGCAAGGCGGTGGTGATCGTCCGCGAGGACGTCCCCGGCGACAAGCGCCTCGTGGCCTACGTCACGCCTCGCGACGGTGTGGCGCCGACGGCCGACGCGCTCCGCGAGGCGGCGCGGGGGGCGCTCCCCGAGTACATGGTGCCCGCCGCGTTCGTGGTGATCGACGAGGTCCCGCTGACGCCGAACGGGAAGGTGGACCGCCGCGCCCTCCCCGCGCCCGAGTGGACGCGCGAGGACACTTACCTTGCGCCGCGGACGGAGACGGAGTCCACGCTCGCCGCCATCTTCGCCGAGGTGCTGGGGGTGGAGCGGGCGGGGATCGACGACGACTTCTTCCACATGGGCGGGCACTCGCTCCTCGCCACCCAGGTCGTCTCCCGCATCCGCCAGGCGTTCGGGGTGGAGCTCCCGCTCCGCGCCGTCTTCGAGGCGACCACCGTGCGCGGGCTGGCCGGGAAGATCGAGGGCGAGCGTCCCGCGGACGCGATGACGGTCGCGGAGGCGGAGCGGAAGTCGGGGCGCATCCCCCTGTCGTTCGCGCAGGAGCGGATGTGGTTCCTCGACCAGCTCGACCCCGGGAGCGCGGTCTACAACCTCCCGTCGCCGATGCGGCTCAAGGGCGCGCTCGACGTCGACGCCCTGGAGCGCGCGCTCTCCGACATCGTCCGCCGCCACGAGGTGCTGCGGACCTCCTTCGGGCTCCGCGACGGGGCGCCGGTGCAGGTGATCGCGCCGCCCTTCCGCGTGCGGCTGGAGGCGGTCGACCTCTCCCATCTCTCCGAAGAGGAGCGCGAGGCGGAGGCCGCGCGGATCACGGCGGCCGACCTGGACGCGCCGTTCGACCTGGCGGCGGGGCCGCTCTTCCGCGCCGGGCTGGTCCGGCTGGCGGAGGACGAGCACGTCCTCCTGGTCAACTTCCACCACGCCATCACCGACGGGTGGTCGATGGGGGTCTTCTTCCGCGAGCTCCTGGCGCTCTACGGCGCCTTCTCGCTTCAGCGACCCTCGCCCCTGCCCGAGCCGGCGCTCCAGTACGCCGACTTCGCGGTGTGGCAGCGGAAGTGGCTCGACGCCGCGCGCGTGGCCGAGCAGGTGGCGTACTGGAAGGAGACGCTGGCCGGCGCCCCGGCCGTCCTCGAGCTGCCGACGGACCACCCGCGCCCGGCGGTGCAGACGCACGCGGGCGCCAGCGAGTGGGCGCTCTTCCCCCGCGAGCTGGTGGACGGGCTCCACGCCCTCAGCCGCCGCGAGGGGGCCACGCTGGCGATGACGCTGCTGGCGGCCTTCCAGCTCCTCCTGGGCCGCCTGGCCGGGCAGGACGACGTGGTCGTCGGCACCCCCATCGCCGGGCGGACGCGGGCGGAGACGGAGGAGATGATCGGCCTCTTCCTGAACACGCTGGCGCTCCGGACGCGGCTGGACGGCGACCCCACCTTCAGCGAGCTCGTCGGCCGCGCGCGGGAGACGATGCTGGGGGCGTACGCCCACCAGGACGTCCCCTTCGAGCGGCTGCTGGAGGAGGTCCGCCCCGAGCGGAGCCTGGCCTGGAGCCCCGTCTTCCAGGTGATGTTCAACCTCCTCAACTTCGACGCGGGCGGGGCCGTCCCCGAGGGGCTCCAGATCACCCCCGTGGGCGGCGAGCACGAGTACGGCGCCAAGTTCGACCTGACGCTGTACCTCCAGGAGACGCCGCACGGGATGGTGGTGCACGCCCTCTACAACCCCGACCTGTTCTCGGCCGGGCGGATGGAGGAGATGGTGCGCCAGCTCCAGGCCGTCCTCGAGCAGGCCGTCCGCGAGCCCTCGCGCCCCGTCTCCACCTTCACGCTGTTGTCGGACGAGGCGCGCCCCGCGCTCCCCGATCCGGCGGCGCCGCTCCCGGCGGAGTGGTTCGGCCCGGTCCATTCGGCCGTCTCCGCCCGCGCGGCGGAGGCCCCGTCGCGCGTCGCCCTGGTGGACCGCGACGGCGAGTGGACGTACGCGGAGCTGGAGTCGACGGCGAACCGCATCGCCCACCGCCTCGTCTCCAGCGGGATCGCGAAGGGTGACGTGGTCGCAATCCACGCCCACCGCAGCGCGCCGCTCGTGGCGGCCATGCTCGGCGTGGCGAAGGCGGGGGCGGCGTGGACCGTCCTCGACCCGGCGTACCCGCCCGCGCGGCTGGCGGAGCGGGTGCTGACGGCGCTTCCGCGCGCCTGGGTGCGGGTGGCCGCCGCCGGCCCCGTCGCGCCCGAGCTGGAGGCGCTGATCGGCCATCTCCCGTTCGTCGCGGAGATCGAGCTCCCCGCGGGGCCGAACCCGGCTTCGCTCGCGGATCTTCCGACCGATCCGCCCGCGGTCGACGTGGGCCCGGACGACCTCGCCTACCTCGCCTTCACCTCGGGGACGACGGGGACGGCGAAGGCGGTGATGGGGACGCACCGGCCGCTCTCGCACTTCTTCCGCTGGTACGTGGAGACCTTCGCCACGACGGCGGACGACCGCTGGTCGATGCTCTCGGGCCTGGCGCACGACCCCCTGCTCCGCGATGTCTTTGCGCCGCTGGTCTCCGGCGGGACGCTCGTCATCCCGGACGCGGAGGAGATCGGGACGCCGGGGTACCTGGCGTGGTGGATGGCGGCGCAGGACGTCACCGTGGCGCACCTGACGCCCGCCATGGGGCAGCTGGTGGCGTCGGGCGAAGGGGACGACGGGAGCCCCGTCCTTCCCGCGCTCCGCCTGGCCTTCTTCGGCGGCGACGCGCTCACCGCGCGCGACGTGCGGCGGGTGCGCTCCGTCGCGCCGAACGTGCGGGTGGTGAACTTCTACGGCGCCACCGAGACGCCGCAGGCCATGGGGTGGTTCGAGCCGCAGACGGAGCCGGAGGGGGCCCGCGAGGCGCTCCCGGTCGGCCGCGGGATCGACGGCGTGCAGCTCCTCGTCCTCACCCCGGCCGGGTCCCTCGCGGGCGTCGGCGAGGTGGGCGAGATCGCCATCCGCACGCCGTACCTCGCGCGCGGCTACCTGGGCGACCCCGCGCTCACGGGCGCGAAGTTCGTCGCCAACCCCGTCACCGGCGACCCGGCCGACCGCGTCTACCGCACGGGCGACCTGGGCCGCTTCCGCCCCGACGGGACGGTGGACATCCTGGGCCGCGCGGACGGGCAGGTGCAGCTCCGCGGCTTCCGCGTGGAGCTGGGCGAGGTGGAGGCCGCGCTGGCCAAGCACCCGTCCGTCCGCGAGTGCGTCGTGGTCGCCCGCGACGACGCGCGCGGCGAGCGGCGTCTCGTCGCCTACGCCATCCCGTCCTCCGACGCGATCGACCCGGCCGAGCTGCGGACCTTCCTCCGCGGCGCGCTCCCCGACTACATGGTGCCGTCCGCCTTCGTCGCGCTCGGCGCGATCCCGCTCACCGCGAACGCGAAGGTGGACCGCCGCGCGCTCCCCGACCCCGACGAGGCGGCGGAGGGCGCGCGCGAGCACGTCGCCCCGCGCGACGCGGCCGAGGAGACGCTGGCCGCCATCTGGGCCGAGGTGCTGGGGCGCCAGCGCGTCGGCGTCACCGACGACTTCTTCGCGCTGGGCGGCCACTCGCTCCTGGCGACGCAGGTCGTCTCCCGCATCCGCCGGGCGTTCGGCGTCGAGGTCCCGCTGCGGGCGCTCTTCGAGGCGCACACGGTGGCGGCGCTGGCCCGCGCCATCGCGGCGGCGGACGCCTCCACGCGCATCCCCCCGCTCGTCCCCGTGGGGCGCGACCGCGCGCTCCCGCTCTCGTTCGCGCAGGAGCGGCTCTGGTTCCTCGACCAGATGGACCCGGGGAGCTTCGTCTACAACATGCCGGGCGCCGCGCGGATGCCGTTCGCCGTCGACGCCGGCGTCATGGAGCGGGCGCTGGGCCTCATCGTCGCCCGCCACGAGTCGCTCCGCACCACCTTCGCGGCGGGGAGCGAGGGGCCGGTGCAGGTGATCGCGCCCGCCGGCGACTTCCGTCTCCGCGTCGTCGACCTGACGCACCTCGATCTCGAGGCGAGAGAGGCCGAGGCGCTCCGCCTGGCGAGCGAGGACGCGCAAGTACCGTTCGACCTCGCGCGCGGACCGCTCTTCCGGGCGAAGCTCGTCCGGATCGCGGAGGACGACCACATGCTCCTCTTCGCCATGCACCACGCGGTGAGCGACGGGTGGAGCACGGGCGTCTTCGTCCGCGAGCTGAACGAGGCGTACGGCGCCTTCGCCGAGGGGCGCGAGCCGGGCCTCCCCGAGCTGCCGGTGCAGTACGCCGACTTCGCGGCGTGGCAGCGCGAGTGGCTGAAGGACGACGAGCTGGAGCGCCAGCTCGCCTGGTGGCGGCGGAGCCTCCGCGGCGCGCCGCCGGTGCTGGAGCTGCCGACCGATCGGCCCCGGCCGCCGGTGCAGACCTTCGCCGGGTCGCACGTCTCCTTCGTCCTCCCGCCCGCGCTGGCCGAGCGGCTGTCTGGGCTGGCCCGCGAGGAGGGGGCGACGCTGTTCATGGTGCTGATGGGCGCCTTCCAGCTCTTCCTCTCGCGCTACGCCGGGCAGGACGACGTGGTCGTCGGCACCCCGATCGCCGGGCGGACGCGGACGGAGGTGGAGGAGCTCATCGGCTTCTTCGCCAATACGCTGGCGCTGCGCGGCGACCTCTCGGGCGACCCGAGTTTCCGGGCGCACCTGCGGAGCGTGCGGGAGACGACGCTGGGGGCGTACGCGCACCAGGACGTCCCGTTCGAGAAGCTGGTGGACGCGCTGGGGGTGGAGCGCAACCTGAGCGTGAGCCCCCTCTTCCAGGCGCTCTTCGTCCTCCAGAACGCCCCCACGCTTCCGGGCGCGGAGGCGGAGGCTCCCCCGGCGGAGGCCGCGGCCGCGCCGGAGGCCGAGCTGGGGCGCGCCAAGTTCGACCTGAGCCTGTCGATGATCGAGCAGGGCGGCGCGCTGGCCGGCCGCCTGGAGTTCAACACCGACCTCTTCGAGCGCGCCACCGCCGAGCGGATGGCGGCGCACTTCCGCACCCTCCTGGAGTCCGTCGCGTCCAGCCCGGGCGCGCGCGTCTCCACCCTCCCGCTCGTCGGGGCGGACGAGCGCGCCGCGCTGGTGGCGGCGTCGTTCGGACCGGCGGCGGACGCGGCGCCGCGCGGCCTCACCCTCCACGGGGCGTTCGCTGCGACCGTGCGGCGGGATCCGGACGCCGTCGCGCTCCGCTTCGAGAGCGAGGCGGTGACCTTCGGCGCGCTGGACGCCTGGTCGAACCGCGTCGCGCGGATGCTGGCGGAGCGCGGCGTCGGTCTCGAGGACCGCGTCGCGGTCTGCACCGAGCGCTCGCCGGCCTTCTTCGCCGCCATGCTGGGGGCGATGAAGGCGGGTGCCGCGTACCTCCCGCTCGACCCCGCGTACCCGGCCGACCGGCTGGCGTACATGCTGGAGGACTCCGGCGCCCGCGCCGTCCTGGCGCAGGCGGACTTCGCCGGGAGGTTCGACGGGCGCGAGACGCTCGTCATCCCGTCCAGCGACGAAGGAGACGAGACCGCGCCGGCCGTCGCGGTGGACCCGGAGAACGCGGCGTACGTCATCTACACCTCGGGGTCGACGGGCCGTCCCAAGGGCGTCGTCGTCCCCCACCGCGCCATCGTCAACTCGGTGGCCGAGGCGGTGGAGCGCTACGGGATCGGGGCGGGCGACCACCTCCTCCAGTGGGCCTCGTACTCCTTCGACGGCTCGCTGATGGAGATCGCCGCCGCGCTGATCAGCGGCGCCTCGCTCCGCCTGGCCCCGCGCGACGAGCTCCTCCCGGGGCCCGACCTGGCGCGGAAGCTGGCGGCGTGGGAGGTGACCTGGATGGTGATGGTCCCCTCGGCGCTGGCGGCCATGCCGGCGGCCGAGCTGCCGAAGCTCCGGATCGTGGGCATCGGCGGCGAGGCGCTGGCGCCGGAGCTGGTGGAGCGGTGGGCGCCGGGGCGGCGGATGGTGGACCTCTACGGCCCCACCGAGGCGGCCGTCTGGTGCGCGGGGGGCGACGTGGCCCCCGGCGAGCCGGTCACCATCGGCACCGCCGTCTCCAACGTCCGCCTCCACGTCCTCGACCCCGCCGGCCAGCCGGCGCCCACCGGCGTCCCCGGCGAGCTGTACGTGGGCGGCGCCAACGTGGCCCGCGGCTACCTCGGGCGGCCGGCGCTCACCGCCGAGCGCTTCGTCCCCGACCCGTTCAGCCGTGAGCCCGGCGCGCGGATGTACCGCACCGGCGACCGCGTCCGGCGCCGCGCCGACGGGCGGCTGGAGTTCGTGGGCCGCGCCGACGAGCAGGTGAAGGTGCGCGGCTTCCGCGTGGAGCCGGGCGAGATCGAGGCGGCCGTCCTCGCCCTCCCCGGCGTCCGCGAGGCGGCGGTGGTCGCCCGCCCGCACGCCTCGGGCGACGTGCGGATCGTGGCCTACGTCGTCCCCGCCGACGCGGTGGCGCTCGACGTCGACGCGCTCCGCGCCGCGCTGGCGGCCGAGCTCCCGGACTACATGGTCCCCGCCGCCTTCGTGGCGATGGACGCGCTCCCGACGCTGCCGAACGGGAAGACGGACCGGCGGGCGCTGCCGGAGCCCGAGTGGACGGCGCGCGAGGCGTACACCGCCCCGCGCACCGAGGCCGAGGCGCGGATCGCCGAGATCTGGCGCACGATCCTCCGCGTGGAGCGGGTGGGGATCGACGACGACTTCTTCTCCATCGGCGGGCACTCGCTCCTGGCCACGCAGGTGGTCTCCCGCATCCGCGAGGCCTTCGCGGCCGACCTCCCGCTCCGGGCCCTCTTCGAGGCGCCCACGGTGCGGAAGCTGGCGGAGCGGCTGGAGGGGGCGGCCGCGGCGGGCGAGGCGGCCATCCACCACTCGGCGATGCCGCCGATCCGCCCGGTGGACCGCTCGCGCCCCCTCCCGCTCTCGTTCGGGCAGAACCGGATGTGGGTGGTCGACCAGCTCGACCCCGGGAGCGACCTCTTCACCATGGGCGTCCCGCTCCGCCTCACCGGCGGGCTCGACGTGGACGCGCTGGAACGGGCGGTGGGCGAGGTCGTCCGCCGCCACGAGACGCTGCGGACGACCTTCCGCGAGACGGGGGACGGGCCCGAGCAGGTGGTGGCGCCCTTCGCGGGGTTCCGCCTCCCGGCCGACGACCTCTCGGGGCTCGGCGAGGCGGCGCGCGACGCCGACTTCCGCCTGGTCTCCACGCAGGTCCTCCGCGGGGGGTACGACCTGCGGAAGGGGCCGCTCTTCCGCGCCCGGCTGGTGCGGATGGCCCCGGACGACCACGTCCTGCTGATGGGGCTCCACCACGCCGTCAGCGACGGGTGGTCGATCGACGTCCTCACCCGCGAGGTGACGACGCTCTACGCCGCCTTCGCGCGGGGCGAGCCCTCGCCGCTCCCCGAGCTCCCGGTGCAGTACGCCGACTTCGCGGCGGCGCAGCGGGCGTGGATGCGGGGCGAGGTGCTGGAGCGGCAGCTGGCGTACTGGAAGGGGCGCTTCACCCCCCTCCCGGCCGTCCTGGAGCTCCCCTCCGACCGGCCGCGCCCGCCCGTGCAGTCGCACCGCGGCGGCCACGCGGCGCTCCTCCTCCCGCGCGAGCTCACGCAGCGCGTGGAGGCGCTGGCGCGGCGCGAGGGGGCCACGCTCTTCATGACGCTGGTGGCGGGCTTCAAGCTTCTCCTGGGGCGGCTGGCGGGGACGGAGGACGTCGTCGTCGGCTCGCCGATGGTGGGGCGGCACCGGCCGGAGCTGGAGGGGATGATCGGGCTCTTCCTGAGCACGCTGGCGCTCCGCACCGACCTTTCGGGCGACCCGACGTTCCGCGAGCTCCTCCACCGGGTGCGCGAGACGACGCTGGGGGCGTACGCCCACCAGGACCTCCCCTTCGAGCGCCTCCTGGAGGAGCTGGAGGTGGAGCGGAGCCTGGCGCACTCGCCGCTCTTCCAGGTGATGTTCAACCTCCTGACCTTCGGCACGGCCGAGGCGGCGGCGCCGCTCCCCGGCGTCACGGCGTCGTCGGTCGACACGGGGGTGGAGACGGGGGCCAAGGTGGACATGACCGTCTACGCGCGGCCCACGCCCGACGGCGTCGTCCTCAACCTGGTCTACGCCACCGACCTCTTCGACGCGCCGCGGATGGAGGAGATGCTGGAGCAGTACCGCCTCCTCCTGGAGCAGGTCACCGCCGACCCGGACCTCCCGACCGGCTCGGTGTCGCTCCTCACGGACGAGGCGCGGGCGGCGCTCCCCGACCCCACGGAGCCGATCGAGGCCCGCGGGCTCGGCCCCGTGCACGCCGCGGTCTCCGCGCGCGCGGCGGCGCGTCCGTCCTCCGTCGCGCTGGTGGATCGGGATCGTTCGTGGACCTACGGGGAGCTGGAGTCCACGTCGAACCGGATCGCCCACCACCTGATCGCGAACGGGGTCGCGAAGGGCGACGTCGTGGCCCTCCACGCGCACCGCTCGGCGTGGACGGTGGCGGCCATGGTCGGCGTCGCGAAGGCGGGGGCGGCGTGGACGGTGCTCGATCCCACCTACCCCGAGGCGCGTCTGGTCGAGCGCGTGGGGGTGGCGAAGCCGCGCGCGGCCATCCACGTGGCGCTCGACGGGGTCGAGCTCCCGGCCGGGGTGGCGTCCGCGCTGGGGACGGAGGTGCTGACGCTCGGCGGCGATCCGGCGGCGCACGCGGCGCTCGCCGGACGCTCCGCGGAGGCGCCGGAGGTCGAGGTGGGGCCGGACGACGTCGCCTACCTCGCCTTCACCTCGGGGACGACGGGGGCGGCGAAGGCGGTGGTGGGGACGCACGGGCCGCTGTCGCACTTCTTCCACTGGTACGGCGAGACCTTCGGGCCCACGCCGGACGACCGCTGGACGATGCTCTCGGGCCTCTCGCACGACCCGCTGGTGCGCGACGTCTTCGCCCCCCTGGCGACCGGGGGGACGCTCGTCGTCCCCGACCCGGCACAGGTGGGGGCGCCGGGGTACCTGGCCGAGTGGATGGCGCGCGAGCGGGTGACGGTGGCGCACCTGACGCCGGCCATGGGGCAGCTGCTGACCGGGACGGCGGGGGAGACCACCCTCCCCGACCTGCGGCTGGCCTTCTTCGGCGGCGACGTGCTGAGCACGCGCGACGTGGAGCGGCTGCGGGCCCTGGCGCCGCACGTGACGGTGGTGAACTTCTACGGGGCCACGGAGACGCCGCAGGCCATGGCGTTCCACATCGTCCCCACCGTCTCCACCGGCGACGGCGCGCGCACCGGGCTCCCGGTGGGGCGGGGGATCGAGGGCGTCCAGCTCCTCGTCCTCGACCCGTCCGGCCGGCTGGCGGGCGTCGGCGAGCGGGGCGAGGTCGTCATCCGCACGCCGTACCTGGCGCGCGGCTACCTCGGCGACGAGGCGGCGACGGCGGAGAAGTTCGCCGCCAATCCCTTCACCGGCGACCCGGCCGACCGCGTCTACCGCACGGGCGACCTGGGGCGCTACGAGCCCGACGGCACCGTGCGGCTGGCCGGCCGCGCCGACGCGCAGGTGCAGGTGCGCGGCTTCCGCGTGGAGCCGGGCGAGGTGGAGGCCGCGCTGGCCGCCCACCCGTCCGTCCGCGAGGCGGCCGTGGTCCCGCGCGAGACGCCCGCGGGCGACCGGGTCCTGGTGGCCTACGTCGTCCTCGCGGACCCGGTGGACGGGGCGGGGCTCCGGGCGCACCTGGCGTCGCGGGTCCCGGAGTACATGGTCCCGGCGGCGTTCGTCTCCGTCAAGGCGCTCCCGCTGACGCCGAACGGGAAGCTCGACCGCCGCGCCCTCCCCGACCCGGCCGCGCTCGCCCTCCCCGAGGCCGAGCACGTGGCGCCGCGGACGGTGGTGGAGCAGGTGCTGGCGGAGATCTGGACGGAGGTGCTGGGGCGCCCGCGGGTGGGCGTCCTCGACTCCTTCTTCGCCATCGGCGGCCACTCGCTCCTCGCCACGCAGGTGCTGGCGCGGGTGGAGCAGGCCTTCGGCGTCCGCCTCCCGCTGCGGACGTTGTTCGAGCAGCCCACCATCGCCGCGCTCGCCGAGGCGCTGGAAAACAGCGGCCAGGGCGTCCTCGCCGACGTCGAGGCCGAGCTGGAGGGGCTCTCCGACGAGGAGATCGAGGCGCTCCTGGCGGAGGCGGGGGAGGAGTAGGGCAGGGAACCCGAGGATCGGTTTCCGGTCGGGGAACGGGCGGCGGCGTTCCCTTCCCCCGATTCCCTCGCAGAGACCCTCGCGGTGGCGGGGAGTCCGGCGCGACGGCTCGAGGGCCGGAGGCGGCCATTTCCGTCCTCGTTGGGGGGCGGGGAGAGAATGGAGTCCGGAAGGAGCCACGCTGGAAGGGCCGGACCAATCAACCGGAAGCTGGGTAACAACATAGAACGAGGGTGTGGGAAACGGTCCTAAACGCAGGTATATCAAGGACTAGCGTGGTGGATAACCAGCTTGACACGGCCCCTGCGGGGCATTAGCTTCGTTCCATGCAGGTCTTTCGGTTATTTTTCGGTTACTCGGTGAGCGGAGATGATGGGATGACTTCGGCACACGACGTGGCGGCGTACATCCTGGAGAAGCACGGGCCTCTATCGGCGATGAAGCTCCAGAAGCTGGTCTACTACTCCCAGGCGTGGTCGCTCGTCTGGGACGACCGGCCGCTTTTCAGTGAGCCGATCGAGGCATGGGCGAACGGCCCGGTCGTGCGAGACCTGTACGAGCGCCACCGCGGCCAGTTCGAGGTAAAGGACTGGCGCTGGGGATCGGCCGAGAAGCTGGACGACGAGGCGCGCGAGACGGTAGACGCCGTTCTGGAGTTCTACGGCCCGCGAAGCGCTCAGTGGCTCAGCGATCTCACTCACCGCGAGGAGCCCTGGCGAGAGGCACGCGAAGGCATCCCGGACGGCGTCCGCGGCGCGGCGCCGATCTCGCTCGCGACGATGATGGAGTACTACAGCTCGCTCCAGTGAAGATCGCCGATGGGAATGAAGAAGCGGCCGAAAGCGCCGGAGTTCGCGGATCGGGGGAAGTCGCCCCGGTCCGCGTTTGCGCTTGAAGGCGGGCGCACCCCGCGTGCGATTCCTTCGGATCCAACGGCCAGAAACCCTGTCTGGGCATTCAAGATCACGGATCTTGGCGGGCCATGGTGCTGGAGCGCGATGACGTCGCAGGAGATGCGCGACGTCCTCACGCGGCTCGGCCACTTCGAGTCGATGACGTGGCGGGAGATCGATGGCCCGGGCGGCAGCCACGGTGTTCCCTTCGGGAACCTTGTCAAAAAGGCACGGGATCGGCTCGTCGAGATCCATCAGGACGACGTCGACGAATACTTCTCGTTGAGGATCACCGCGCGAGGGCGGGTGTGGGGTATTCGAGAAGAGCACGTGCTCCGCGTCCTCTGGTGGGACCCCCGACACGAGGTGTGCCCATCGCCCAAGAAGCACACCTGACGGCCATCGTTTTGGCCTTCGACCGCGTGAAATCATCAGGAAGGCGTCCCCGCCGGAACGGCGGGGACGCCTTCCTGATGATTTCACGCGGTCGAAGGCCAAAACGATGGCCGTCAGGTGTGCTTCTTGGGCGATGGGCACACCTCGTGTCGGGGGTCCCACCAGAGGACGCGGAGCACGTGCTCTTCTCGAAT
>DATACF010000079.1:0-3854 GCA_036259235.1 Longimicrobium sp.
GGGCCCGCGGGGAGCGAATCCCCGCGGGCCCGTGCCGCTTCCGAATGGTTCAGCCGGTCAGCGGCGCGTCGTCAGCGTCAGGCGCAGCGAGCGCGAGGCGCCGGGCATGATGTTGTTGTTCCCGTGCGACGTCGGGTAGTAGGTCTCGTCGGTGAGGTTCTCGACGTTGAGCTGCGCCGAGAGCAGCGGGTTGAGCCGGACGAAGACGGCGGCGTCGAACCGGGTGAACTCGGGGAGCGTCACCGAGTTGTCGATGGCCGCGAACATCTCCGCCTGGTGCACCACGCCCAGCCCCACGCCCAGCGCCGGGAAGAGCTGGTAGCGGTTCCAGAGCGAGAGGGTGCGCTCGGGGACCAGCGCGACCTTCTGCCCCCTGGCCGCCGCCGCGGTGGTGCTGGTGATCTCGGCGTCCTGCGAGGCGAAGCCGCCGACGACCTGCCAGCGCGGGGTCACGTCGCCCGACACCCCCAGCTCGTACCCGGTGGTCCGCTGGCTCCCCGTCTGCACCGTGCGCGTGGGGTCGTTCGGGTCGGGCGCCGAGGTGTTGGTGCGGTCGAGGCGGTAGACCGCCGCGGTGAGCGCCAGCCCGGGGAGGGCGTCCCACTTGGCGCCCGCCTCGTAGTTGGTGAACCGCTCCGGCTCCAGCGTCTCGGTGGTGGCGTTCAGCGAGCTGAACTGGTCGCCCGCGCTGGGGAGGTAGGAGACGCTGTAGCTCCCGTAGAGCGAGACCGGCTCGACGGGCTTGACCACCAGCCCGGCGCGCGGCGACACCAGGTCGTCCTCGCGCTTCAGGTCCTCGTCGTTCCGGTTGTTGTGGAAGTCGACCGAGAAGCGGTCGAAGCGCACCCCGAGGACGGCCTGCAGGTGGCGCGAGAAGGCGACCTGGTCCTGGAGGTAGACCCCCGCCACCGTGGCCGTCGCGCGGTTGTCCGCGTCGGTCGCGCTCTGGCGGAAGGTGATCGGCGTCGACACCGTCGGCTCGTCGAAGGGGACGGCGAAGGAGGTGACGGCGTCGTTGTAGTACCCCGTCTCGCGGAAGTTCTCGGTGCGCTGGCGGCCGAGCTCGGCGCCCACCAGGAAGGTGTGGCGGAGGGGGCCGGTCCCCAGGCCGAAGACGACGTCGGTCTGGTTGAAGAGGTTGCGGCGGTCGGTGGCGTTGTTGTACGCGGCCAGGTTCACCTGCGTCCCCTCGGCGTTGACCGCGCCGGGGAAGGAGTTCTGGTAGAACTTGTCGTAGCTGGCGACGCGCGTGCGGTTGCGGACCGTCACCGCCCCGAAGGCGTGGTCGACGGTGGCCCCGGCCGCGTGGACGCGCACCTCCGAGTAGGAGAGGTCCGGGTTGCCGAAGAAGGTGGTGAGCCCGGCCGGCGAGGGGCGCCCCTGGAACGAGGGGATCCCGCGGTCGACGGTGCGGTCGTCGCTGAAGAGCTCGTACCCGGCCCGCACGGTGGTGCGCGCCCCGGCCGCCCAGGCCACCGTCGGGTTCAGCCCGAAGCGCTGGAGCTCGGCCGCGTCGCGGAAGCCGCCCGACTCCTCGAACATCCCGTTGAAGCGCACGGCCAGCGCCGGGCTCACGCCCTGCCCCAGGTCGACGGTGGTGCGCTTGTGGTCCCACGAGCCGCCCTCGGCGGTGAAGACGCGGGTGGGGGCCCACTGGGCCTCCTTGGAGACCCGGTTGATCACCCCGCCGCCGCCCCCGCGCCCGAAGACCAGCGCGTTGGAGCCCTTCAGCGCCTCGACGCGCTCCACGTTGTAGACGTCGCGGAGGTACTGCGCGTCGTCGCGGACGCCGTCGACGAAGAAGTCGGCCGTCGAGGCGTTGCCGCGGATGGTGGGGGCGTCGCGGTGCCCTTCGCCCTGCCCCATGGTGACGCCGGGGACGTAGCGGACGACGTCGGCCATCCCCTGCATCGACTGGTCGGCGATGAGCCCCGCGGTCACCACGCTCACCGCCTGCGGCGCGTCGCGGAGCGGGGTGTCGGTCCGGGTGGCCGACGTGGTCCGCGTGGCCACGTACCCCCGGCTCCGCCCGCCGAAGGCGGTGACGGCGGTGAGCGCGTACACCGCGTCGCCGCCCTCGCCCGCGCGGGTCACCAGCACCGTCTCGCCGTCCTCGAAGCGCGCGGCGAGCCCGCTCCCCTCCAGGAGGAGGCGGAGCGCCTCGGGGGGCGTGTACGCCCCCGACACCGCGTTGGACCGTGCCCCCGCGGCGGCCGCCGCGTCGACCTGGACGCGGACGGTGGCCTGCCGCGAGAACTCGCCGAGGGCGTCGGTGAGGGGGCGCGCCGGGATGTGGAAGCGCACCCGCGCCGTGGTGTCCACCGCGGCCGACGCCGTCTCCGGCGCCACGGCGGGGAGGAGACGCGCCGCGGGGGCCGCGTGAGCGATGGCCGGGGCGCCCCCGAGGGCGCAGCCGATGCCGACCAGCGTGAAGATTCGCATGGGCGAACGAGGGAGCAGGAGGTGGGTCAGTTTGAGAACGATTCTCAATCGTATCTTACGGTCCGGGAATCCCCCACGCAAGAACGGATTTGCGCGGAGGATCGAGGAGCGGAGGTAAGGTGTTGGGGGAATTGGGCTTGGGATTTTGGGACGGAGGGGGGTGGGGAGGCTGGCTCCGCCCTGGGTGATGTGTGGGGGCGGGTGACGGCGCGGCGTCTGGTCCCCGCCCAGGCGGTTGAATTGAAACCGCGGCTGGAACGGCGCAAAGTCCGCCTGCGCGGACTGGGCGGGATCCATCCTCGCGCGTGGATTAAGGTCTTCGAAAGCAAAAGTCCCTCTCCCGTAGTTCGGGAGAGGGACAGGCGGCGAGCGTACGGCGAGCCGCCAGGGTGAGGGCCCGCGCCGCAGGCACCCGGCTGTTCGTCGACGCCAGCGATCCTCGCGATCCTACCAGCGCACTCACGCACTCACGCACTTCCTCACCCCGGCAGCGTCAGCACGAACGTCGCCCCCTCGCCGGGAGCGCTGCGGAGCGCCAGGTCTCCCCCTAAAAGACGGGCGAACTCGCGGGAGAGGGCGAGGCCGAGGCCGCTCCCGCCCTCCTTGCGGGTGATGGAGGGGTCGACCTGGTAGAAGGGCTCGAAGATCCGGGCGTGGTGCTCGGGGGCGATCCCCGGGCCGGTGTCGGCGACCTCGACGACGATCCGCCCCGCCTCGCGCCGGGCGCGGAGCGACACCCGCCCCTCCTCGGTGAACTTGAAGGCGTTCCCCAGGAGGTTGGTGACCACCTGGCGGAGGAGCCCCGGGTCGGTCCGCGCCCGCCCCACCCCGCCGGGGTCCACCTCCAGCGCCAGCCCCTTCGCCTCCGCCGCCCCCCGGAGCGCCTCCCCCACCCCCCGCAGCAGGTCGCCGACGTCGGTCTCGGCGATCTCGGCCTCCTTCCGCCGCGCCTCCACCCGCGCCAGGTCGAGGACCTGGTCGATCAGCGCCATCAGGTGGCGGCGCGCCACCCGCATCCGCGACAGCGCCCGTCCCTGCTGCTCGTTGACGGGGCCGTAGATCCCCTCCTCCAGGAGGCTCGCGTACCCCTCCAGCGCGTTCAGCGGCGTGCGGAGCTCGTGGCTCATCATCGCCAGGAAGTCGGTCTTGGCGCGGCTGGCCGCCTGCGAGGCCTCGTAGAGCCGCGCGTTGCGGACCGCCAGCGCCGCCTGGTCGCCCAGGATGGAGAGGAGGCGGAGCGCCGGCTCGTCGAAGGGGGGCGCGCCGGGGCCGCGCACCACCCCCAGCGCCCCCACCGCCTCCTCCCCCGAGCGCATCGGCACCATCGCGTAGTGCTCCACCCCCAGCCCCCCCAGGAGCGCCCGCGCCGGCGCGTCTTCCGGGAGCTCCGGGACGCGGGCGCGCACCGGCCG
>DATACF010000080.1:0-2557 GCA_036259235.1 Longimicrobium sp.
CCCCCCCCCCCCCCCCCCCCCCCCCCCCCCCCCCGCTTCTCCGATCGACGACCGATCGCCTACGCCGTCGTGGCGGTCTCGGCGGAGGGGGCGGCGGGGTGGCTGATCGTGGAGCGGATGTCCTTGCGGAGGATCTTCCCCACCGGGCTCTTGGGGAGGTCGTCGCGGAACTCGACGTGGCGCGGGACCTTGTAGGGGGTCAGCTGCTCGCGCGCGTGGCGGATCACTTCCTCGGCGGTCAGCGCCGGGTCGCGCTTGACGACCACCGCGTACACCGCCTCGCCCGTCTTCTCGTCCGGCACCCCGATCACCCCCACCTCGGCGACGCCCGGATGGCGCGCGATCGCCTCCTCCACCTCGTTGGGGTAGACGTTGAAGCCGCTCACCAGGACCATGTCCTTCTTGCGGTCGACGATCTTGAAGTAGCCGTCCTCGTCCATCGTCGCGATGTCGCCGGTGCGGAGCCACCCGTCGGCGTCGATCACCTTCGCCGTCTCGTCGGGGCGCTGCCAGTAGCCGGGCATCACCTGCGGCCCCTTCACGCACAGCTCGCCCGGCTCGCCCACGGCCACCGGCGCCCCGGACTCGTCCACCAGCCGCACGTCCGTCGAGGGGAGCGGGACGCCGATGGTGCCGTCCTTGACCACCCCGCCGATCGGGTTGAAGGTCGCCACCGGCGACGTCTCGGTGAGGCCGTACCCCTCCACCACCGGCGTCCCCGTCGTCTCCTCCCACCGCTTCGCCACCGCGCTCTGGAGCGCCATCCCCCCGGCCAGCGAGCACACCAGGGACTTCGGCGGGTTCTCCTTGAACCAGGGCTCGCTGGCGAGCGCGTTGAAGAGCGTGTTGACGCCGGTGAACCAGCTGATCGGCATCTTCTCCCACGCCGGCTTCAGGTTGCTCATCGGACGCGGGCTCGGGACCAGGACGTCGCGCCCGCCCAGCTGGTAGAAGAGGAGGAGGTTGACGGTGAGCGCGAAGATGTGGTAGAGCGGGAGCGCGGTGAGGACGCACTCCTGGCCGCGCTTGAGGAAGTGCTCGCTCACCGCCTCCAGCTGGAGGACGTTGGCCAGGAGGTTCCGGTGCGAGAGCATCGCCCCCTTGCTGACCCCCGTGGTCCCGCCCGTGTACTGGAGCGCCGCGATGTCCTCGAGCCCCACCCCCGCCGTGTACCCCTTCACGTTCGCGCCCGCCGCCGCCGCCTGCCCGGCCTTCATCGCCGCGCTGAACTTCGTGTGCGGCACGGTGACCGGCGGCACCTGCTTGCGGACGTGCTTCAGCACCAGCTGCACGATCTGCCTGCGCGGGGTGGGGAAGAAGTCGACGATGCTGACGATCACCACCGTCTTCACCTGCGTCTTCGGGAGGACCGGCGGGAGGCGGTCGGCGAACATGTCGAGGATCACCAGCACCTTCGCCCCCGCGTCCGAGAACTGGTGCGTCATCTCGGGGGGGGTGTAGAGCGGGTTGGTGTTCACCAGCACGCACCCGGCCTTCCAGACGCCGAACGCCACCACCGGGTACGCCAGGCAGTTGGGCATCTGCACCGCCACCCGCTCGCCGGCCGGGAGCTTGAGCGTCTCGCGGAGGTAGGCCGCGAAGGCGTCGGAGAGGCGGTCGGTCTCGGCGAAGGTGAGCGACGCCTCCATCCCGTTCGGCATCACCTGGGTGAACGCCGTCTGGGCGGCGTACCTCGCCGAGGCCTGGCGCACCATCTCGGCCAGGTTCGGGACGGCGATGGCGTCGATCTCGGGGCGGGTGCCCTCGACGTAGCTGCGGATCCACGGACGGTCCTGCATGGGCTACCTCCGCTGGTGGGCTGGAGTGTGGCTGGCTGGGTCTCTGGAGGGTGCCGCGTGTTGGCTTGCTGAGCCTACTGTAACGCCTGTGCCCCGTGCGCATCAAGATGAACGGTGCTCAGCGACGTCTTTTCGATGCGTTTCGACGGGTTTCGGGGTGGAATCGGGCTCTGCTGGACGGCAACCGCAACGGCAACGGCGAACTTCAACGGCGGATCCGGGCGTGTCCCTCCGCTGCGCTCCGGGCCGGGCTGCGGGCCGCGTAGGCAACGATACTACCGTTGCCAACGCGGCGAAGCCCCTGGCGGACTCCACGCCCTCCGCCGCATCGCTTCGGATCGCGATCCCCTTCGCATTCCCACCCGCCAGGGTCTTCGCCCTCTGGGCCCGCATCCCTCCCGCAACGTCGCGGAACTGCGAACTTCGATCGCGTTTCACTGGCTTTCGTCGCATGCCGCCGCCTCCGCGGCCCCCCTCCCCCGGCCCCTCCCCCCGCACGCAGTGGGCGTGCGTGGTGAGGGGAGAGCTTCCTCCCGATCCGCGCCGTACGAGCCTGCCTCAGCCCCGCTGGCCGCCCCGCGCGAATGGATGCGAACCGTCCCTCTCCTGTAGTTCGGGAGAGGGACAGGCGGCGAGCCTACGGCGAGCCGCCAGGGTGAGGGCCGCGCCGCAGGCGCCCCGCTGTTCTGGTGCTCGCAATTCCCCGCGAGCGCCGCCCTCGCACCGCCCTTCTCCCCCTCTCCCAGGGGTTGGGTGGG